>NZ_JADBPZ010000033.1:0-45010 GCF_014893445.1 Enterobacter cloacae complex sp. P29RS
CAGCCGGACCGAGGCATCGCTGAAAGCCCTCAGTTATTCTGAGGCAACGTTATCGCTTTTGCTTTCAAATTACTGGGATCCCTCAGCCCACAGGGAGAGGGAACTGTCCCGAGCTCGCCCAGCAGGGAGAGGGAATAAGGATTACGGTTGCAGTGCGCTTCCGACGCGTTTGTCCTTCAGGAACACCACCATCAGCCCTACCCACAGCACACCGTTTGCGAGGTTGAACAGGCTGAACAGCCCGTTACCGCCGAAAGCATAGGCATGTTTGCTCACCTCAATACCGACAGTGAAAATCAGCATTTGCAGCATCCCCATCGCGGCAGACACCGTGCCTTTACTCATTTCACTGGCGAACAGCGTCAGGCGCACCAGGCCAGCATTCGCCACGCCGATACCAAACGCGTAAACACTCAGCCCCGCCGTCATCCACAGGTACGCATGAGACGAGGCTACGGTCGCCACCGCCGCGATAATCAGCCCTGCCGCTATGGGCCAACCGCCCAAAATAATCAGCGAACGCACGGTACGGCGTGACGTCAGACGCGCCAGCACCAGGTTACCGATAATCAGCGCGCCAAAAATCGGCACCTGTAACAGGCCATACTCATAGCTGCTAAGCTGTTCGCCGCTGATGATAATGACCGGCGACTGGGCAATCCACGCCAGCAGTGGCAGGCTGACAAAGCCCGTCGCCAATGCGCCCGCGACAAAACGGCCATTTTTCAGCACTGCCTTATAATCCCGCCCCAGCTCTTTAAGCGAGAGCTTTTCGCCCAGGCGGGTGGCGGTTTCCGGCATCGCACGGTGCAGGCCAAAGAAAGAGATAGCCGCAAGCGCGGCAAAGAGGACGAACATCCCCTCCCACGGCGCGACGTGAACCCATGCGGCTCCCACCAGCGGCCCAAGAAGCGGTGCAATCAGTGCCACGTTTGCCATCAGCGCGGTAATTTTGATACACACCGCCTCCTCAAACGACTCCTGAATAGCGGCATAGCCCACGGCGCCAATAAAGCACAGGCTCACGCCCTGAAGGAAACGCAGCAGCGTGAACTGCTCAATACTCTGCGCCAGCAGCGTGGCGAGACAGGTGACGATAAACCACACTACGCCCGTCAGCATCACCGGACGGCGGCCAATACGATCCGACAGCGGCCCTAACAGCCACTGTAAAAACATGCCGCCCGCCAGATAGGCGGTCATGGATGTCGGTACCCACTCAATACCTGCGTTGTACTGCTCAACCACAGCCAGCATGCCGGGCTGGATCATGTCGTTGCCGATGTAGGTAGAGAATTCGTAAAGCACCAGACACAGAGGAAAAAGTAACGCCTGACGACCCAGACGATTACCGGAAGAAGAACGGTTTATCATGCAATCTCTTTAGTATGAAAAAATCGCGATGAGTGTAATGAATTGCCGCTGTCTGAGATAGCAAATTAACGTGAAAAAACAGAAATAACGCACTTATCGTTGTTGTTTAAGGTTTCCTTAAGTTGCCCTCCCTATGATAGTGCTATTTCACGTTATTGACCGAAACTATGACACACGCCGTCAGCCCTTCAGAATTATCTAAGTTACCGACAAATAAGACAAAACGTCTTTACCGTTTGCCTGCCCGCTTTTATGGTTATCAACTTTTCGTGCTTATTGCCCTTGCGGTGCTTTTTACCTGGCTTTCGCGCGATGAATCGCTTGACCGATGGATAACCGGTTTCTGGTATGACGCAGCGGCGCATCATTTTCCGCTACAGCAAAACCCGTTGCTGGATCTGCTGAACCATCGGCTGGCGAAATATGTGACCATTGTTATCGCTGCCGCATCGCTGATTTACGGCGCTTACAAACGCAATGCCCGACTGGTAACGGCCGCGATTCTGATGGGGCTGGGTGCGCTGGTAGTAGGGGTGCTGAAAAGCATAAGCCACCACAGCTGTCCGTGGGATCTGGTGGAATATGGCGGCAGGTCCGTTTCGTATCCCCTGTTCAGCGCCGTTCCGGCAGACAGCGGACCGGGACGCTGCTTTCCCGGCGGCCACGCCTCCAGCGGGTTTATGGTGATGGGGCTGTTTTTTGCCTTCTGGCGTGAACGTCCGCGCCTGGCATGGTCCTTTGTCGCGTCAGGCGTTGTTATGGGGCTGGTGATGGGCTTCGGGCAGGTCATGCGCGGCGCGCATTTTTTCTCTCACAACCTGTGGGCCGGGTGGTGGGTCTGGTTTTCCCAGGTGCTGGTTTACGGGCTGGTTTCCGCCCGGTTTGCTAAAGAGTAACGAGATTATGTTAGAAAATCTGAACTACGAACTGTTTTACCTGCTCAACGCCACGCCGTCGTCACCGGAATGGATGATCGATCTCGCCACCTTCATTGCGAAAGATTTGATTAGCATTGTACCGGCGCTGGCGGTGATCCTCTGGTTATGGGGACCTCGTACACAGGTCATCGCCCAGCGCCATCTGGTGATCAAAATGGCAATGGCAATTGGCGTGAGCGTGCTGGCAAGCTACGTGCTGGGTCACGCCTTCCCGCACGATCGTCCTTTTGTCGATCGCGTCGGCTACAACTTCCTGCACCATGCGCCGGATGACTCGTTCCCGAGCGATCACGGCACGGTGATCTTCACCTTTGCGCTGGCCTTCCTGTTCTGGCATCGCCTGTGGTCCGGCGTAGTGCTGATGGGCGTGGCAGTCGCCATCGCCTGGTCCCGCGTCTACCTGGGGGTGCACTGGCCGCTGGATATGATCGGCGGTTTCCTGGTGGGGCTGATGGGCTGCGTCAGCGCAGCCATCCTGTGGAGCCTCTTTGGCCCGGCGCTTTATCGTGCATTATCACAGGCCTATCGCGTTCTGTTTGCTCTTCCGATCCGCAAAGGCTGGATACGTGACTAACCCCGGCCCGTCAGGTTACACTTGAGCCCCCGCCCTGCGGGGGCTCACTTTTTTAGCCCGAGGATCTATGGAAACACGTCGCGATGACCGCATTGCTCAGCTGCTTCAGGCGCTGAAGCGCAGCGATAAGCTGCATCTTAAGGAAGCCGCTTCCCTGCTTGGCGTGTCTGAAATGACCATTCGTCGCGATCTGAACAGCGACAGCGCCCCCGTTGTGCTGCTTGGCGGGTATATTGTTCTGGAGCCGCGTAGCGCCAGCCATTATCTGTTAAGCGATCAAAAAACACGCCTGGTGGAAGAGAAGCGCAAAGCCGCGCGGCTCGCCGCCTCGCTGGTGCAGCCGCATCAAACGCTGTTTTTTGACTGCGGTACGACAACCCCGTGGATCATCGAGGCCATCGACAGCACCGTTCCCTTTACCGCCGTCTGTTATTCGCTAAATACCTTCCTGGCTTTGCAGGAGAAACCAGCATGCCGGGTGATTTTGTGTGGCGGCGAGTTTCATGCCAGCAACGCCATCTTCAAGCCGCTGAATATTCAGGACACGCTGAGCAATGTATGCCCTGATATCGCCTTTTACTCTGCGGCGGGCGTGAATGTGAAACAGGGGGCAACCTGTTTTAATCTTGAAGAGTTACCGGTGAAACAGTGGGCGCTCAACGCCGCGCAGCAGCATGTGCTGGTGGTTGATCACAGTAAATTTGGCAAGGTCCGTCCGGCAAGGATGGGAGAACTGTCGCGCTTTGACGCCATCGTCAGTGATTGCCGCCCGGATGACGAGCTGGTGGCATACGCGAAAGCGCAGCAGGTGAAGTTGATGTATTGAGGTTATGCCGGGTGGCGCTGCGCTTACCCGGCCTACGTTCGAGCCGTTGTAGGCCGGGTAAGGCGAAGCCGCCACCCGGCAAAAACTTAGCTGAACCAGCTGCCAAACCAGCCGTGGAATTTCATTAACACAAAGTCCCACATCCGGCTGAAGAAGCCGCCCTCTTCCACCGCTTCCATTACCACCAGCGGACGCTGCTCAATAGATTTGCCGTTAAGCTGGAAATCTATCGTCCCGACCACCTGACCTTTTTTCAGCGGTGCGGTGAGCTGTGGCTCGGTCAGGGTATAGCTGGCTTTCAGGTTTTTCAGCTGACCGCGTGGAATGGTGACGGAACCCGCTTCACCCGCTCCCAGGTTCACTTCACTTTTATCACCAAACCAGACGCGCTGACTCACGAAGGTAGCGTCCGGCTTAATCGGCGTGACGGTTTCAAAGAAGCGGAAACCCCAGGTCAGCAGTTTTTCGGATTCGTTAAAACGAATACGGTCGGTTTTCGTTCCCAGCACCACTGAGATCAGGCGCATATCGCCCTGCGTCGCAGAAGCCACCAGGTTGTATCCGGCCCCGGCAGTTGTACCGGTTTTCATGCCGTCCACGTTAACGTTACTGCTCCACAGCAGACGGTTACGGTTAGGCTGGCGGATATTGTTGAAGGTAAACTCTTTCTCTTTATGGATAGCGTACTCATCCGGTACGTCATGGATCAGCGCTTTGCCCAGCAGCGCCATATCGCGCGCGGTACTGAACTGACCCGGCGCATCCAGGCCGTGAACAGTTTTAAAAGTGGTATTGGTCAGACCCAGTTTTTTCGCGTAGCCATTCATCAGCCCAATAAATGAGTCCTGACTGCCCGCGACGTAATCGGCCAGCGCAATACAGGCATCATTTCCCGACTGAATAATAACCCCTTTATTCAGATCGGACACGGAGACCTGGTCGCCAGGCTTCAGGAACATCACGGACGAGCCGCGCAGCGCCGGGTTACCGGTCGCCCAGGCATCTTTCCCGACGGTGACCATGTCATTCAGCTTGATCTTGCCCGCTTTCAACGCCTGGCCGACCACATAGCTGGTCATAATTTTCGTCAGGCTCGCCGGGTCGAGTTTTTCGTCGGCGTTACCTTCCGCCAGCACTTTCCCGCTGGCGTAATCCATCAGGATCCAGGCGCGCGCATCAACAGGCGGCGCTTCGGGCGCTGTCTGTTCCGCCGCATGGAGCGTTGGGGCAAAAAGGAAAAGCAGCGCCGAGCCTGCCGCCAGGCTGCGCAGAGAGGAAGTTTTTTGCGTCATAAATGCCACCCGAGTGTCCATTCTAAAAATCACGTCACAATCACCGTGTCGCAAGAAGCGATGAGTAATAGCGCACTACAGCCTTCAAAGAAACCTGTTCCAGGTAAAGTTTTTAAAGTTTATGCAATAACATTCAGATACGCTTTGATTGCGGTGTTTTTTTTAGCATCTGTTGCGTAATTGTTAGGTTTATCTCACCATGGCGAAAAGCTGACTCGGATTCACATCTCATCGGGAGTAAATATGATTACGCTGTGGGGCAGGAACAATTCGACCAACGTGAAAAAAGTGCTCTGGACGCTGGAAGAGCTGGATTTACCGTTTAAGCAGGTTATGGCGGGCCTGGAGTTTGGCGTGAATAAAGACGCGGACTACCTGGCGATGAACCCAAACGGACTGGTGCCGCTACTGCGCGATGACGAGACAGACGCCACGCTGTGGGAGTCTAACACCATCGTGCGATACCTCGCCGCGCAGTACGGCCAGGGTCGGCTGTGGGTAGAAAATCCAGCCCAGCGCGCGCAGGGCGAAAAATGGATGGACTGGGCAAACCAGACGCTTTCCCCAACGCACCGCGTGATCCTGATGGGGCTTATCCGTACGCCGGAAGCCGATCGTGATTATCCCGCCATTCATGCCGCCCAGGACGCGTGCGAGTCGCTGTTTGCAATGATGGACGACGAACTGGCGAAGCATACCTGGTTCTCCGGCGACACGTTCGGCGTGGGCGATATCGCCGTCGCCCCTTTCGTCTGGAACCTCACTAACATGGGTCTCAGCTGGACCCCGCGCCCTCACCTTGAGCGCTGGATCCAGCAGCTCAGCGAGCGCCCGGCGTATCGCAACGTGGTGATGATCCCGGTGACCTGATTACGACCCGGACGGGCTGACTTTCCAAAGCTGCCCGTCCGTCTCGTCGGTCAGCACGTACAGATAACCATCCGGCCCGACGCGCACATCGCGAATTCGCTGATCTTTATCCCCAAGAATGCGCCCGTCCTCCGTCACGGTATTGCCCTTCACGCTCAGCACGATGACGTCTTTCTCCTTCAGCGCGCCGATAAACAGCTTGTTTTTCCACTGCGGGAAGACGTCGCTGTTGTAGAACGCCATGCCGCTGACGGCGGGCGACACTTTCCAGACAAACAGCGGTTTTTCAGTGCCCTCAACGTGCTCGCCTTTCGCTTCCGGGATTTTCAGGCCGCTGTAGTTGATCCCGTGCGTCGCCATCGGCCAGCCGTAGTTTTTGCCTTTTTCAGGAATGTTGATCTCATCCCCGCCGCGAGGGCCGTGTTCATTAAGCCACAGCGCGTCGCTCCACGGGTTCATCGCCATCCCCTGCGGGTTGCGAATGCCGTAAGACCAGATTTCAGGCCGTGCACCGGCGGTGTTCACAAACGGGTTATCCGGCGGCACTTTCCCGTCCTCCGTCAGGCGCACCACCTTGCCCTGAAGCTTATCCAGATCCTGCGCCGTCGGGCGCTGGTTGTTTTCACCTAAGCCAATAAAGAGATGGCCTTTGCCGTCGAACACCAGCCGTCCACCAAAGTGGTTGCCAGTAGAGAGCTTCGGCATCTGTCGGAATACCACCTGGAAGCCCTCAATGCGCGAGAGGTCATCGCTCAACCGCCCGTAGCCCACCGCGGTGCCCGCTTTTCCATCATCACCCGCCTCGGCGAAGCTGAGCCAGATCCGCCGTGATTGTTCAAAATCCGGGGCCAGCACCACGTCCAGCAATCCGCCCTGGCCGCTCGCCCAGACCTTCGGCACGCCGACAATCGGATCGGAGAGCCCTTTCCCTGCCTGCCAGTGCTTAAGCTGCCCGTCTTTTAGCGTGATCAGCAGCCCCTTATTATCAGGCAGAAACGCCAGCGACCAGGGGTGTTCCAGTTTTGTCTGTAGCACGTCGACCTTAACCGTCTCGGGCGCCGCAAGCAGCGAAAGCGGGAATAACAGTACAGGGAGGAAAAGCAGCGAGGATCGAGGCATAACGCACTCCTTTATCGGCATATGGCTTAAAGATTAGCCACTGTTCCCGGGTGCGTTAACACTTTTACAAAAGCTTAATCAAAAGGGGGAGTTGCCTCCCCCGGGTTCAGTGTCGGGCAAGCGTTTCCGGCTTGTTCAGACACATGATGCAAAGCGCGAGCGTGGTCAGGCAGTTTTCAAGCTTCTCCGCGTTAACGGCAATAAAATTCGGGCAGTCGTGACGTCCGTTCATCAAACAGACCCCTGCGATGGAAAGCACCTCGGCGGCGCGGCGCAGCGCCACTAATTCGTTTTCAGCGCAGTGCGCTTTCAGGATGGGTGCTTTTTCACGCATGAAATTGCAAAGTTCAAAGAAATTTTCACGCAGATTTTCGCTTTCGCTGACTGACATATACCCTTTCGCCTTGCGGAGTTGCAGATATGCAGCCAGGTCGATTCGGGCGTTGATCAGCTTGTTAAGCAGATCGCGTTTCAGTCTGTCAACGGACATGCTATTTCCTCCTCTGTCAGCCATGTTACCCTATTAATAATAAGGTCATTTTTTGTACAATGTGATGCCTGAGATCAATAAACGATAACTGATTAACATTCTTTACAATGTTACAACGATTGCCCGCCTCAACTGCGCCATCAAGAGTGTATAAATCCCCCGCGATACGCTGTAAAATCCCGCCCTGATAACTCCATAATTGATGAATTTTTAACCTATGAGCAATGTTACGCACCCGCCGAAAATCGGCTTTGTCTCCCTGGGCTGCCCGAAGAACCTGGTGGATTCCGAACGCATCCTGACTGAACTTCGCACTGAAGGCTATGACGTGGTGCCAAGCTACGACAACGCCGACATGGTGATCGTCAACACCTGTGGGTTCATCGACAGCGCGGTCCAGGAGTCACTGGAAGCCATTGGTGAAGCCCTGACGGAAAATGGCAAAGTGATTGTCACCGGCTGCCTGGGCGCGAAGGTGGATCAGATCCGCGAAGTGCACCCGAAGGTACTGGAGATCACCGGCCCGCACAGCTACGAGCAGGTGCTGGAACATGTTCATCACTACGTACCAAAGCCAAAGCACAACCCGTTCCTGAGCCTGGTGCCGGAACAGGGCGTGAAGCTGACGCCGCGCCACTATGCTTACCTGAAAATTTCCGAAGGCTGCAACCATCGCTGCACCTTCTGCATCATCCCGTCGATGCGTGGCGATTTGGTGAGCCGTCCGATTGGCGAGGTGCTGGCAGAAGCCAAACGCCTGGCCGACGCGGGCGTGAAGGAGTTACTGGTCATCTCCCAGGACACCTCCGCCTACGGCGTGGACGTCAAACACCGCTCCGGCTTCCATAACGGCGAGCCGGTAAAAACCAGCATGGTTGGCCTGTGCGAGCAGCTTGCTAAGCTCGGGATCTGGACGCGTCTGCACTACGTCTACCCTTACCCGCACGTTGACGACGTGATTCCGCTGATGGCGGAAGGCAAAATACTGCCGTATCTGGATATCCCGTTACAGCACGCCAGCCCGCGCATTCTGAAGCTGATGAAGCGTCCTGGATCCGTTGACCGCCAGCTGGCGCGCATCAAGCAGTGGCGCGAGATCTGCCCTGAACTGACCCTGCGCTCCACCTTCATCGTTGGCTTCCCGGGTGAAACCGAAGAAGATTTCCAGATGCTGCTCGACTTCCTGAAAGAAGCGCGTCTGGATCGCGTGGGCTGCTTCAAGTACAGCCCGGTTGAAGGCGCAACGGCCAACGAGTTGGCGGACCAGGTACCGGAAGAGGTCAAAGAGGAACGCTGGAACCGCTTTATGCAGCTGCAACAGCAGATCTCTGCTGAACGCTTGCAGGAGAAAGTGGGCCGCGAAATTCTGGTCATTATCGACGAAGTGGACGAAGAAGGCGCGATTGGCCGCAGCATGGCGGATGCGCCTGAAATCGACGGCGCGGTGTACCTGAACGGGGAAACCAACGTCAAGCCGGGCGATATTATTCGCGTGAAGGTCGAAAACGCCGACGAGTATGATTTGTGGGGCAGCCGGGTTTAATCTTTAACCCCTCACCCCGGCCCTCTCCCCAAAGGGGCGAGGGGGAACAGACCGCACCGAGCAGTCCCCTCTCCCCTCAGGGGAGAGGGTTAGGGTGAGGGGTAAGTTCCTGCAAAAACCTACCCCTTAATCCTCGGATCCAGCGCGTCGCGCAGCCCATCCCCCAGCAGGTTAAACGCCAGCACGGTCAGGAAAATCGCCAGGCTCGGGAAGATCGCCACGTGCGGGGCGATCACCATATCCGCCCGCGCCTCGTTCAGCATCGCGCCCCACTCCGGCGTCGGCGGCTGTGCGCCTAACCCCAGAAACGACAGGCTGGCCGCCGAGATAATCGACACGCCTATGCGCATGGTGAAATAGACCACGATAGACGAGACCGTTCCCGGCAGAATATGGCTGAACAGGATTGTGGCATCGCTGGCTCCCATGCTGCGGGCCGACTCGATAAAGGTCTGCTGCTTCAGCACCAGCGTGTTGCCACGTACCAGGCGCGCGAAAGCGGGAATCGTGAATACCGCCACGGCGATGATGACGTTCGCCATGCCGCTGCCCATCACCGCCACCACGGCAATCGCCAGCAGAATACCGGGAAAGGCAAACAGCACGTCGCAGATACGCATGATGATGCGGTCCCACCAGCCTTCATAGTACCCGGCCACCAGCCCAAACACGGTGCCAATCGCTGCGCCCATCAGCACCGCAAAGACCCCGGCCGCCAGCGAGATCTGCGCCCCTACCAGCACGCGGCTGAAAATATCGCGCCCGAGCGAGTCCACGCCAAACCAGTGCATCATCGACGGTCCATCGTTCAGCCGGTCGTAATCGAAGTAATTTTCCGCATCAAACGGGGCTATCCAGGGGGCTATAATCGCCACCAGGATCAGCAGTAACACAAACAACCCGGCGACCATAGCGACGGGCTGACGACGGAATCGACGCCAGAACTCAACCCACGGGGTGCGAATATGGTCCGGCCTGATCCCCGGCATAGCGTTTAAAATGGCCTGGCGACGCCAGTTCAGTAATCGCATCTTACTTATACCTGATGGCCGGGTTAATGGCGGCGTACAGCACATCCACCACTAAGTTGATAAGAATAAACTCCAGCGAGAAAAGCAGAACTTCAGCCTGAATAACCGGATAGTCACGCATATCGACCGAGTCGACCAGCAGGCGCCCCAGCCCCGGCCAGTTAAAGACCTTCTCAACCACGATAGAGCCGCCCAGCAGGAAGCCGAACTGTAGCCCCATCATCGTGACCACCGGGATCATCGCATTACGAAAACCATGCTTCAGAATGACCCATTTCTCACTCACCCCTTTTGCCCGCGCGGTGCGAATGTAATCTTCGCTCAGCACGTCGACAAAGGAGGCGCGGGTGAAGCGGGCCATCACTGCCGCAACGGCTGCGCCAAGCGTCATAGAGGGCAGAATGTAGTGCTTCCAGGTGTCGGCCCCGACGGTGGGCAACCAGCCCAGCTCGACGGAGAAAATCTGCATCAGCAGCATACCCAGCGCAAACGCCGGGAAAGAGATACCGGTGACTGCCAGCGCCATACCGAGCTTATCCGGCCAGCGGTTGCGCCAGACGGCGGCGACAATCCCCGCGCCCAGGCCAAACACAACCGCCCAGCTCATACTGGCAATCGTTAACCAGAAGGTGGGCATAAAGCGGCTGGCAATCTCCTCCGACACCGGACGACGCGACACCATCGAGATGCCGAAATCGCCCTGAAGGACATTGCCAATGTAGCGCAGAAATTGCCGATACAGCGGCTGGTCAAGACCGAGCTGTTTACGCACCAGTTCGATAACCGTGGCATCCGCTTCCGGTCCGGCAATCAAACGCGCCGGATCGCCGGGCAGCATGTGGACAAACAAAAACACCAGCACGGCCACAATCAGCAGCGTCGGGATAAGCCCCAGCAGGCGTTTACACACATAATTCAGCATGAGTATTATTTCAAATCCGCGTCATCAAAGCTAAAGCCCGTATCCGGCATGATGTAAAAACCGGTCAGCGCTTTGTTGTGGGCTGAGACCAGTTTTTCCACCACCAGCGGCACCCACGGCGACTCTTTCCAGATAATGTCCTGCGCCTCTTTGTACAGGCGCGCTTTCTCTTCCGGTTTGGTGGTTTTCAGGGCATCGGCCAGATCCTTATCCACCTGCGGATTACTGTAGAACGCGGTATTGAACAGCGTTGGCGGCCAGTTCTGGGAAGCAAACAGCGGCGACAGGGACCAGTCCGCTTCACCGGTTGAAGCCGTCCAGCCGGTGTAGAACATCCGCACGCCGCTCTCTTTCTGTCCTTTGCCTTCCACTTCCGCCGCGCGCTGTCCGGCATCCATCGCCGTGACCCTGGCTTTAATGCCCACCTGCGCCAGCTGCTGCTGTGTAAATTGCAGCACCTTCTGCGCGGTACTGTGGTTATGCGACGACCACAGCGTGGTGCTAAAGCCGTTCGGATAGCCCGCCTCTTTCAGCAGTTCCCGCGCTTTCGCCGGATCGTACGGCCACGGCTGATAGCTCTGCGCGTACTCAATGGTTGGCGGCATCACGCCCGTCGCCGGGGTGGCGTAGCCGGCAAAGGCCACCTTCACCAGTGCCTGGCGGTTAATGGCGTAGTTGATGGCTTCGCGCACCTTCGGGTTATCAAACGGTTTTTGCGTGACGTTCATGCTGATGTAGCGCTGCATAATCGACGGGCTGGCCACCAGCTCCAGCTTGCTGTTTTTCGCCAGCAGCGCTGCCTGTTCGTAGGGGATCGGGAAGGCAAACTGCGCTTCGCCGGTTTGCAGCATCGCGGCGCGGGTATTGTTGTCCACGACCGGCCGCCAGGTGAGGGTATCCAGCTTCGGCAGCCCCGGCTGCCAGTATCCGGCGAATTTCTTCACCTTCACATAATCGGTCTGGTTCCAGGTAAGCAGTTCGTACGGTCCGGTCCCCACCGGGTGGAAGCCAATCTCTTTGCCGTATTTCTTCAACGCCGCAGGGGAAATCATCACCGTCGCGGGATGCGCCAGGATATTGATAAACGCCGAGAACGGCTCTTTGAGGGTGATCTTCACCGTCGCCGGATCAACCGCCTCGGTTTGGGCGATATTTTTATACAGGTTGTAGCGCTTAAGACCGTTTTCCGGATTGCTGGCTCGGTCCAGGTTGACCTTAACCGCCTCGGCGTTGAAGTCGGTGCCGTCCTGGAACTTCACGCCGGTACGGAGCTTAACGGTATAGACCAGCCCGTCGTCCGACACGGTATAGCCTTCCGCCAGCACGTTTTTCAGCTTCATCTCGCGGTCCAGGCCGAACAGCCCCTGGTAGAAGGATTTTGCCACCGCCTGAGAAAGGGTGTCGTTAGCATCATACGGATCCAGCGTCGTGAAGTTAGACCCCACAGCCACCACCACGTCTTTCGCCGCGATCGCGGGGGCGGCGGCCAGCGCAGCCGTCACGCTCGCGGCAAGCAGCCATTGACGAGCAACAAAAGGAACCATTGTGTTCTCCTGCCTGTTGTAAGTTATAACCGCGAGAATGCATTGCCCTGACGCGGGGGTGCGACAAAATGATCGGGACCGACTTCACGCAGCGCCACGCGCTCCAGAGTTTCGCCCCGTTTACGAATATTGCTCGGCATTTCGTCCTGCAACAGCACGCGCTGGGCGTGACGATGTTCAGGATCGGCAACCGGTACGGCGGCCATCAGCTTGCGGGTGTACGGATGGTGCGGGTTTTCAAATACCGCCCGACGGGGGCCAATTTCAACAATTTGCCCCATGTACATCACCGCCACGCGATGGCTGATCCGCTCAACCACCGCCATATCGTGAGAGATAAACAGAAACGCAATGCCCAAATCCCGCTGTAAATCGAGCAGGAGATTGATGATTTGCGCGCGGATGGAGACATCCAGCGCTGACACGGACTCATCCGCAATCACCACTTTCGGATTCAGGGCCAATGCCCGGGCTATGCAGATACGCTGTCGCTGACCGCCAGAAAATTCGTGCGGATAACGCCAGGCATGCTCCGGTTTCAGGCCCACGCGCTCCAGCAGCCACGCGACGCGGCGCTGCGCGGCTTCACCGTCGAGCAGGTTGTGCACCCGCAGCGGCTCCATAATCGAGTACCCCACCGTATGGCGCGGATCGAGCGACGCATAAGGATCCTGAAAAATAAACTGAATATCCCGGCGTACCGCCTGCAATTTACCATTGGGGAGTGTATCGATGCGCTCACCGTTGAAGGTGATGCTCCCCTCCTGCGACTCAACCAGCCTGAGCAGCGCCCGCCCGGTGGTGGATTTACCGCAGCCGGACTCCCCCACCAGCGCCAGCGTTTCGCCCGGCCAGAGATCAAAACTGACGTATTCAACCGCATGCACTTCGCGCTTCACGCGGTTAAGGATCCCGCTGCGCAGCGGGAAACGGGTCACCAGTTCACGCACTTCAAGGATCGGCCTGCCGGAAACCACCGTGTTCTGCTCGGTTTCGTCTTCCTGCTGGCCCTGTTCGGTCTGAGAGAACAGCGGAAAACGGCGCGGAAAATCACTGCCATTCATGGCGCCCAGACGCGGGACCGCCGCCAGCAGCGCTTTAGTATAAGGATGCACCGGCGTATGAAAGACCTGCTCCACCGAGCCGGTTTCCACGGCATTGCCCTGATGCATAACCAGCACCCGATCGGCAATATCCGCCACCACCCCCATATCGTGGGTGATGAATATCACCCCCATCTCCATCTCCTGCTGCAACACCTTAATCAGTTGCAGGATCTGGGCCTGAATGGTGACATCCAGCGCCGTGGTGGGTTCGTCCGCAATGAGCACCGCCGGACGGCACGACAGCGCCATCGCAATCATCACCCGCTGGCGCATGCCACCGGAAAGCTGATGCGGATAGCGGGACAAAATCGCGTGCGCCTCAGGGATACGTACCAGCTCCAGCATCCGTTTAGCTTCGTTGAGCGCCTCATCACCGCTCAATCCCTGATGCAGGCGGATAGATTCGGCAATCTGCTCGCCCACCGGAAAAACCGGGTTCAGGGAGGTCATCGGCTCCTGAAAAATCATCGCAATATCCGCCCCGCGCACCCCCTGCATCCGGGACGCGCTCAGCTCGTTGAGATCGATAACCTGACGGTTGCGACGGCGCAACAGCATCCGCTCGCTGGTGACCTGCCCGCCCGTCTGCTCAAGCAGACGCATCAGCGCCAGCGCGGTAACCGATTTACCGGATCCGGACTCGCCGACAATCGCCAGCGTCTCGCCGCGCCTGAGCGAAAACGATAAATTCTGTACTGCAGGGATGAACTGCCGCTCTTCCTGAAAGGCAATATTCAGTTGGTGGACAGCCAGCACTTCGCAGTTGTCCAGCTCTTCACTGTGCGGCACGCAATGCCCCCTTATTCACGATAAATGCCTGTGCTGGGCGCATCGCCGGCATACCCCCACGCCCGGTACATCCCTTCACTGTTGAACGGCAGCGCCACGTTGCCCTCCCGATCCACCGCTATTAAGCCACCTTCTCCGCCCAGGGCTGGCAGTTTCTCCATTACCACCCGCTCGCAGGCCTCACTCAGGCTTAATCCGCCGTAATCCATTAGCGCGGTAATGTCGTAGGCCGCCAGCGCGCGGATAAACACTTCGCCGGTTCCGGTGCATGACACCGCCGCCGTGGCGTTATTAGCGTAACACCCGGCCCCCGGCAGCGGACTGTCGCCGACGCGTCCGGGAAGCTTGTTGGTCATACCGCCTGTCGACGTCGCGGCGGCGAGGTTACCGGCTTTATCCAGCGCCACCGCGCCTACCGTGCCCATTTTGCTGCGTTCATCGAGCGGCGCGGCATGGTCCAGTTGCGTCATCCCCGCTGTACGGGCCTCCAGCAACTGCCGGTAACGCTCCTCGGTGGAAAAAAGATCGGGCGAGACCGTATCCATCCCGTGCTCGACGGCAAATTTCTCCGCCCCCGCCCCGGTCAGCAGCACATGCGGGCTTTGATCCATCACCAGACGCGCGGCCAGCACGGGATTGCGCAGTCGGCTGACGCCCGCCACCGCCCCCGCTTTCAGGGTGATACCGTCCATCACGCAGGCATCCAGTTCATGCGTTTCATCGCGCGTAAAGACCGAGCCAATACCGGCATTAAACAGCGGACACTCCTCCAGCAGGCGCACCGCTTCGGTCACCACGTCCAGCGCGCTTTTGCCCGCTTCCAGCATGCGCTGGCCTGTTTCCACAATGGCGTTCAGCGCATCAATATAACGCTTCTCCTGCTCGGGACTGAGCTGTGCACGGGTGATTGCCCCGGCACCGCCATGAATTGCGATAACCGCTTTACTCATTTCGCATCACCCATCAGCCTGGCTGGCTGCTTTTTCTATAAATATCATTATCGTCGACGAATCTTCAGATGATTTTTGAATATAGAAAGACGCAACTGTGATGTAAAGCTTACACCCATCGGGTCATACAGTTAGCCGCACTTTTCTGCCATAATGAGCGCTTTCGTTGTTACTCCGCAGGAGCCCACCATGGATTTTACCGCCGGACTGATGCCGCTTGAGACGGCACTCTCGCAGATGCTTGATCGTATTACTCCCCTGCACGACGTTGAGACGCTGCCGCTTGTGCGCTGTTTTGGCCGTATTGCCGCGCGCGATATCGTCTCGCCGCTGAACGTGCCGGGGTTCGATAACGCGGCGATGGACGGCTATGCCGTACGTCTGGCGGATTTGCAAACGGGTCAGCCGCTGCCGGTGGCAGGTAAAGCCTTTGCCGGGCAGCCGTTCAACGGTGAGTGGCCAGCGGGCACCTGCGTGCGCATTATGACCGGCGCGCCGGTGCCAAAGGGCTGTGAAGCCGTGGTGATGCAGGAAGAGACCGAACTAACGGACGACGGCGTGCGTTTTACCGCCAGCGTCAAAGCGGGACAGAATATCCGCCACATCGGGGAAGACATTACCCTCGGCGCAACGGTCTTTGCCGCCGGGCAAAAACTGACGGTCGCCGAACTGCCGGTGCTGGCATCGCTTGGCATCGCGGAGATTGACGTTGTCCGCAAGGTACGCGTGGCGGTGTTCTCCACGGGAGACGAGCTACAGCTTCCGGGTCAGCCGCTGAACGAGGGGCAGATTTACGACACCAACCGTCTGGCGGTGCACCTGATGCTTGAGCAACTGGGCTGCGAGGTGATTAACCTCGGCATCATTCCTGACGATCCGGAGAAACTGCGCACGGCATTTATCGACGCGGACGCCTCTGCCGACGTGGTGATCAGCTCTGGCGGCGTATCGGTTGGCGAAGCGGATTACACCAAAACCCTGCTTGAAGAGCTGGGTGAAATCGCCTTCTGGAAGCTGGCGATTAAACCGGGCAAACCGTTCGCGTTTGGCAAACTTCCGCACAGCTGGTTCTGTGGCCTGCCGGGTAACCCGGTCTCTGCCGCGCTGACCTTCTACCAGCTGGTGATCCCGCTGCTGGCGAAGCTCTCAGGCAACAATGCCGACCCGCTGCCGGAACGTGTGCGCGTGCGGGCGGCAACGCGCCTCAAAAAATCTCCGGGCCGTCTCGATTTCCAGCGCGGCATTCTGGCACGCAACGCCGATGGCGAGCTGGAGGTGAGCACCACCGGGCATCAGGGTTCGCACATCTTTAGCTCCTTCAGCCAGGGTAACTGCTTTATCGTGCTGGAGCGCGATCGCGGCCACGTTGAGGCGGGCGAATGGGTTGAAGTGGAACGCTTTAACCACCTGTTCGGAGGCTGACATGACGGTGGAACTGAGCGACCCGGAGATGATGCGCTACAACCGCCAGATCGTGCTGCGCGGGTTTGATTTCGAGGGTCAGGAAGCGCTCAAGGCGGCCAGCGTGCTGGTTGTCGGCCTTGGCGGGCTGGGCTGCGCGGCGGCGCAATATCTGGCTGCGGCGGGCGTCGGCCGTATGACGCTGCTGGATTTCGATACCGTGTCGGTGTCGAACCTGCAACGCCAGACGCTCCACAGCGACGCGACGGTTGGTCAGCCGAAAGTGGAATCTGCGCGCACGGCGCTGGCGCGAATTAACCCCAACGTTCAGTTCACCCTGATTGACGCGATGCTGGATGACGACGCGCTGTTTGCGCAGATTGCTCGGCATGACCTGGTGCTGGACTGCACCGATAACGTCGCCATTCGTAACCAGCTCAATGCGGGCTGCTTTGCCCATAAAACGCCGCTAATTTCCGGCGCGGCCATCCGCATGGAGGGGCAAATCAGCGTTTTCACCTACGCTGAGGGAGAGCCCTGCTACCGTTGCCTGAGCCGTCTGTTTGGCGAGAATGCGCTGACCTGCGTCGAGGCGGGCGTGATGGCGCCGCTGGTTGGGGTGATTGGTTCCTTGCAGGCGATGGAGGCGATTAAGGTGCTGGCGCATTACGGCACGCCCGCAGCGGGCAAAATCGTGATGTATGACGCGATGACCTGTCAGTTCCGCGAGATGAAGCTGATGCGTAATCCGGGGTGTGAGGTGTGCGGAGGTTAAACCCTGCTGCGGCCTGATGCCCTCACCCCGGCCCTCTCCCACAGGGAGAGGGAGAAAATCGTAGGCCGGGTAAGCGTCAGCGCCACCCGGCAACAGCATCAAATAGACGTCCGCCCAAACGCCCCCTGCCAGTCCTGCTCAAACTTCACAATTGCCGCATCTACTGCCGGAGAGGTAATAAACTGCTGCGCCACGTCCAGCGGCAGCGTGATGGACTCGCACCCTGCCAGCAGGCAGTCCAGCGCCTGGCGCGGCGTTTTAAAGCTCGCGGCGAGCACTTTTGACTGCGGTGCGTGCAGCGTCAGCAATTGTTGCAGTTCAATCACCGTCTGGATCCCGTCCCCGCCCTGCGCGTCCACGCGGTTCACGTAAGGGGCCACATACTCAGCACCCGCCAGCGCGGAGAGCATCCCCTGCGCTGCGCCGTATACCGCGGTACCCAGCGTCGGGATCCCTTCTGCTTTCAGCATCTTGATCGCCGCCAGCCCTTCAGCGGTCACGGGCACTTTCACCACCAGGTCATCGATTATCGCGCGCAGCTTACGTGCGTCTTCCACCATCCCCTCGGCGGTCTTCGCCATCACCTGGGCGAACAGCCGGCCCTTGCCGCCCAGCGCGTCGTGCAGCGCGGGCAGCAACTCTTCCAGGGGGGTTTTACCCGCCGCCACAATGCTTGGGTTAGTGGTCACGCCCGCCAGCGGGAAGATACGCGCCAGCTTTTTGACTGCCGCAACGTCAGATGTGTCGAGATAAAGTTCCATGATGTCACCCTCAAAATTAGCCTGCATTTACCCTATCACGAGAAAACCTGCTCATGAATTGACCCATATCAAGATAACTTTCATTCGAAAGTAATTTAATCTTCATATGTAATCAGAGGGCAAAAAAATGATCTTCAACATACAGCGTTACTCCACCCACGACGGCCCCGGTATTCGAACCGTGGTGTTCCTGAAAGGCTGCTCGCTGGGCTGTCGCTGGTGCCAGAACCCGGAAAGCCGCTCCCGCACGCGGGACGTCCTGTTTGACGCCCGTCTGTGTCTGGACGGCTGTGACCTGTGTCAGCAGGCCGCGCCAGGGTGTGTTGAACGTGCGCTGAACGGGTTGATCATCCATCGTGAAAAATTAAGTGAAAAGACGCTCACTGCCCTCACCGACTGCTGCCCGACGCAGGCGCTTACCGTCTGCGGTGAAGAGAAGCAGGTGGAGGAGATTATGGCCACCGTGCTACGCGACAAGCCCTTCTACGACCGCAGCGGCGGCGGGATCACCCTTTCCGGCGGCGAGCCGTTTATGAATCCTGACCTGGCGCACGCCCTGTTTAAAGCCAGCCATGAACAAGGCATTCATACTGCGGTTGAAACCTGCCTTCACGTGCCCTGGCATTATATCGAGCCTTCACTGCCGTATGTCGATCTGTTCCTGGCGGACCTGAAACATGTCGACGGCGAGGTGTTCAAGCAGTGGACCGATGGCTCTGCTAAGCGGATCCTGGACAACCTGAAGCGCCTGGCTACCGTCGGGAAGAAGATCACCATCCGCGTGCCGCTGATCCAGGGCTTTAACGCCGATGAAGCGTCGGTTACCGCCATTACCAACTTCGCCGCCGATGAACTCGGCGTCGATGATATTCATTTTCTGCCGTATCACACGCTGGGCATGAACAAATACACCCTGCTCGGCCAACCCTACTCTGCCCCTGACAAACCGCTGGATAACCCTGCCCTGCTGGACTTCGCGCAGCAGTATGCCTGCCAGAAAGGGTTAACCGCGACCTTACGAGGATAAACTTATGACCACCCTGAATCTCAACACCCTCAGCGAGCGCATCAAGGCGCACAAAACGGCTCTGGTGCATATCGTTAAGCCGCCGGTTTGTACCGAACGCGCGCAGCACTATACCGAAATGTATCAGCAGCATCTGGACAAGCCGATCCCGGTACGTCGCGCGCTGGCCCTCGCCCACCACCTGGCAAAACGTACCATCTGGATCAAGCACGACGAGCTGATTATCGGTAACCAGGCCAGCGAAGTGCGTGCCGCGCCGATCTTCCCGGAATATACCGTCTCCTGGATTGAGAAAGAGATTGACGATCTGGCGGACCGTCCAGGTGCAGGCTTTGCGGTGAGCGAAGAGAATAAACGCGTTCTGCATGAAATCTGCCCGTGGTGGCGCGGCCAGACGGTACAGGATCGCTGCTACGGTATGTTTACCGACGAGCAGAAGGGCCTGCTGGAAACCGGCATCATCAAAGCGGAAGGCAACATGACCTCCGGTGACGCACACCTGGCGGTGAATTTCCCGCTGGTGCTGGAGAAAGGGCTCGACGGCCTGCGCGCGAAAGTAGCCGAGCGCCGCTCGCGCATCAACCTGACGGTACTGGACGATCTGCACGGCGATCAGTTCCTGAAAGCCATTGATATCGTGCTGGAAGCCGTAAGCCTGCACATCAGGCGCTTCGCCGATCTGGCACGTGAGATGGCCGCCAGCGAAACCCGCGACAGCCGCCGCGACGAGCTGCTGGCGATGGCGGAAAACTGCGACATCATCGCCCACCAGCCGCCAAAAAGCTTCTGGCAGGCGCTACAGCTGTGCTACTTCATTCAGCTGATCCTGCAAATTGAGTCCAACGGTCACTCCGTCTCCTTTGCCCGTATGGACCAGTACCTTTACCCGTACTATCGCCGCGACGTGGAGCTGGACCAGAGCCTGGATCGCGAGCACGCCATCGAGCTACTGCACAGCTGCTGGCTGAAGCTGCTGGAAGTGAACAAAATCCGCTCCGGCTCGCACTCCAAAGCCTCTGCGGGCAGCCCGCTGTATCAGAACGTCACCATTGGCGGCCAGAAGCTGGTCAACGGCGAGCCAATGGACGCGGTCAACCCGCTCTCCTACGCAATTCTGGAATCCTGCGGCCGTCTGCGCTCCACCCAGCCAAACCTGAGCGTGCGCTACCACGCTGGCATGAGCAACGACTTCCTCGACGCCTGCGTGCAGGTGATCCGCTGCGGCTTCGGGATGCCGGCGTTTAACAACGATGAAATCGTCATCCCGGAATTTATCAAGCTCGGCGTGGAACGGGACGATGCCTATGACTATGCGGCGATTGGCTGCATCGAAACCGCCGTCGGCGGAAAGTGGGGCTATCGCTGCACCGGCATGAGCTTTATCAACTTCGCCCGCGTGATGCTGGCAGCGCTGGAAGGCGGTCGCGATGCCACCAGCGGCCAGGTATTCCTGCCGCAGGAAAAAGCGCTTTCGGCCGGTAATTTCGGCAATTTCGACGAAGTGATGGCGGCGTGGGATAACCAGATCCGCTACTACACCCGCAAATCCATTGAGATCGAGTACGTGGTGGACACCATGCTGGAAGAGAACGTCCACGACATTCTCTGCTCGGCGCTGGTGGATGACTGCATCGAACGCGCGAAAAGCATTAAGCAGGGCGGCGCGAAGTATGACTGGGTTTCCGGCCTTCAGGTGGGGATCGCCAACCTCGGTAACAGCCTGGCCGCGGTGAAGAAGCTGGTGTTTGACCAGGGCGTTATCGGTCAGCAACAGCTGGCGGCGGCGCTGGCGGATGACTTCGAGGGGCTGACCCAAGAGCAGCTGCGCCAGCGCCTGATCAACGGCGCGCCGAAGTACGGCAACGACGACGACAGCGTGGACCTGCTGCTGACCCGTGCCTACGAAACCTACATTGAAGAGCTGAAGCAGTATCACAACCCACGCTACGGCCGTGGCCCGATTGGGGGTAACTACTACGCGGGCACGTCGTCTATCTCCGCAAACGTGCCGTTTGGCGCAGCAACCATGGCGACGCCGGACGGACGTAAAGCGCACACCCCGCTGGCGGAAGGGGCAAGCCCGGCCTCCGGTACCGACCACCTCGGCCCGACGGCGGTGATTGGCTCCGTGGGTAAACTGCCGACGGAAGCGATCCTCGGCGGCGTGCTGCTTAACCAGAAGCTGAATCCGTCGACGCTGGAAAACGACAGCGATCGCCAGAAGCTGATGGTGCTGCTGCGCACCTTCTTCGAGGTGCATAAGGGCTGGCATATTCAGTACAACATTGTCTCGCGCGAAACGCTGCTGGAAGCGAAGAAACACCCTGATCAGTATCGTGACCTGGTGGTGCGCGTCGCGGGTTACTCGGCGTTCTTCACCGCCCTGTCACCGGATGCGCAGGACGATATTATTGCCCGTACCGAGCATACACTGTAAAAAAACGCCCGGTGGCGCTTCGCTTACCGGGCCTACATTGTCTCCCCGTAGGCCGGGTAAGGCGAAGCCGCCACCCGGCTTTCTAACTTTCATTCGAAATTAAATTTGTGCTCCCCGTCACCTTGTTATTAGAATGTTTCAAAACGCAGTGACCCAGGAGCACAGTATGACCGTAAAAGTTATCGTCACCGATATGGACGGAACTTTCCTTGATGATGCCAAGCAGTACGATCGTGACCGCTTCCAGGCACAGTTTGAGCAGCTTAAAGCCCGTAACATCGAATTTGTTGTCGCCAGCGGCAACCAGTATTACCAGCTCATCTCCTTTTTCCCGGAGCTGAAAGATCAGATCTCCTTCGTCGCGGAAAACGGCGCGCTGGTGTTCGACCACGGCGAACAGATTTTCCACGGTGAGCTAACGCGTCATGAGTCGCAGATCGTCATTGGCGAGTTGCTGAAAGACAAAGGGCTGAACTTTGTGGCCTGCGGGCTGGAGAGCGCGTACGTCAGCGATAAGGCTCCAGAAGCGTTCGTGAAGCTGATGTCGAAACACTACCATCGCTTAAAACCCATCAGCGATTACCGCGACATTGACGACGTGCTGTTTAAATTCTCCCTGAACCTGCCGGACAGCGATATCCCGAACCTGGTCAATAAACTGCATGTCTCCCTGGACGGCATCATGAAGCCGGTTACCAGCGGCTTCGGTTTTGTCGATTTGATTATCCCGGGCCTGCACAAAGCCAACGGCATCAGTCGTCTGCTGAAACGCTGGAAAGTCTCCCCGCAGGCGTGCGTGGGCATTGGCGACAGTGGCAACGATGCGGAAATGCTGAAGCTGGTGAAATATTCATTTGCGATGGGCAATGCGGCAGAAAGCATTAAAGCGGTCAGCCGTTACACTACCGACGATAACAACCATCAGGGCGCGCTGAATGTGATTCAGGCCGTGCTCAACGCCCACTCCCCGTTCGACGTCTGATCCCCTACCTGCCGGAGCCTCGCTCCGGCCCCTTCACTCTTTTTCCATCCTGTGGCGCCCGTCAAGGTTTTAAACTTGCATTAACTTATTTTTAACTTAAAGTATCACTTGTAGACACTTTTACTTTCGAATGAAAGATGCGAGGCAGTTATGACCTTTACCAGCGAAACGTTGCCAGCGGACCACAAAGCGGCAATTCGTCAGATGAAACGCGCGCTACGGGCCCAGATCGGTGACGTGCAGGCAGTGTTCGACCGGCTTAGCGACAAAATCGCCGCCCGCGTGGCGGAAATTAACGCCCTTAAAAATAAAGGTGAATCCGTATGGCCGGTAATCCCCTTTACGGATGTGAAAAACGGTACGATCACCGCCGAACAGCGCGAAGCGGTTAAACGTCGCGGCTGCGCGGTGATCAAAAGCCACTTCCCGCGCGAGCAGGCGCTGGCATGGGATCAATCGATGCTCGACTACCTCGATCTGAATAAGTTTGACGAGGTTTACAAAGGACCCGGCGATAACTTCTTCGGCACCTTAACGGCCTCTCGCCCGGAGATTTATCCGATCTACTGGTCTCAGGCGCAAATGCAGGCGCGCCAGAGTGAAGAGATGGCACAGGTACAGTCGTTCCTGAACCGTTTATGGACATTTGAGAGCAACAGTAAGCAGTGGTTCGACCCGGACGTGAGCGTAATTTATCCGGACCGCATTCGCCGCCGCCCACCAGGAACAACCTCGAAAGGACTTGGCGCACACACCGATTCCGGCGCGCTGGAGCGCTGGCTGCTGCCCGCTTATCAGCAGGTCTTTGCCCGCGTGTTTGACGGCAACGTTGAGAAATACGATCCGTGGAATGCTGCGCACCGTACCGAGGTGGAAGAGTACACAGTGGATAACACCACCAAATGCTCCGTGTTCCGCACCTTCCAGGGCTGGACGGCACTGTCGGACATGATCCCCGGCCAGGGGCTGCTGCACGTGGTGCCGATCCCGGAAGCGATGGCTTACATTCTGCTGCGTCCGCTGCTGGACGACGTGCCGGAAGACGAACTGTGCGGCGTGGCGCCGGGGCGCGTGCTGCCGATTTCTGAGAAGTGGCATCCGCTGCTCATCGAAGCGTTGACCAGCATTCCCGCGCTGGAAGCCGGTGATTCTGTCTGGTGGCACTGCGATGTGATCCACTCGGTCGCGCCGGTGGAAAACCAACAGGGCTGGGGCAACGTGATGTATATTCCTGCCGCGCCGATGTGCGAGAAAAACCTCGCCTACGCGAAAAAGGTCAAGGAAGCGCTGGAAACCGGCGCGTCACCGGGAGATTTCCCGCGCGAGGATTATGAGAAAAGCTGGCAGGACCGTTTCACCGTGAACGATCTGAACATCCACGGCAAGCGCGCGCTGGGCATGGCTTAACTGTCGTAAAGCCCTTCCCGCTCAACGGCGGTGCGTCGTTTTCCCTGACGTATCCGCCGTACCGATTCCCGCACGGCCAGCGTGCCGTTCAGCAGCAATGTTCCGACCGGCGCGTCCGGGCGCATCAGCCGCTGCTGGAGCATATATACCGCTTCTGTTCCCAGCTCATCGCGCGGGACATGCACCGCCGTCAGAGGCACATCCTGAATCGCCGCGAGATTAAAGCCGTCGATGCTCATCACCGAGACATCCTGCGGCACGCGCAGACCGTGTTTTTGCAGGGCGCTGATGGTCCCCGCCGCCATAAAGTCGCCACCCACCAGGAACGCCGTCGGCAGATCTTTCCCTTTTTGCTGGTGAAGCCACTCACTCACCAGTTGCTCCGTCTCTTTGGCGCTGAAGCTTGGCACCATCAGCAGATCGCGCCGGTCGCTAAACCTGAGGTTATGGCCGTACCACGCGTCGCGGATCCCCGACAGGCGCAGCTCCATGGTATAGCGACGCAAACACAGCACATTCATCACCTCCCGGTGCCCCATCTCGAACAGGTACTCCGCCGCCCGCTCGCCAATGGCGCGGTGATCCGGCGCGACGGCGGGCAGGCGCATGTGGCGGTCCCGGCAGTTAATCAGCATGCAGGATTTGCCCACGTCTACCGCCAGATCGTGGATATGCGGATCGTCGATACCGAGAAGGATCGCCGCCTGGGTGTCCGCTTCGTTCATGCGGGCCAGAAACAGCTGGGCATCGCTGTCGTTCTCCTCCAGCGCACAGTAACGCAGGCGAACCTCGTGCGAGGCCAGCCCTTTGCTCACGCTCTGGATGACACGGTAGTAAAAGATGTCAGACCGCTCGTCAAACGCCCGCTGCGGGGCAAACACCATCAGGCTGTTAAGCAGCAGACGCCCCGCCGCCATGCCCTCTATTACCCCCAGCTCCCGCGCGCATGCCAGCACCGTTGCCCGTGCTTTTTCGCTGGTGTTTGCCTTCCCCGCCAGCACGCGGGAAACGGTGCTGATGGAGAGCCGGGTACGGGCGGCGATTTCGGTGATTTTAAGCCTTTTATCCATTTTGTGATCTGGCTCCGGATGTGAAATGAAAAAATTTTCACAACATCTTTATCAGGTAATAACTTGCGAGAAGGCCATAATGCCGAAAATTAAACCTCGGTTATGAGAAAGTTTGCACAAAATCCACTATTTCCTGCTCAATTTCTCTCTTAAGGTGAACCTGTCACACAACTTCCATACTAGTTGTATAGCAGCTTAGCACTCTAAAACAGATAACTTTCAAACGCCTGACGCTGTGTGACATCTGAACCTTTGTCCCTTACCGTCCGTCTTGTGGAGAAGAAAATGAGTCAGGACATCAACAACACCGTTGCGACAAGCAAAACCCGTCGCGTCATTAAGAATCTGCGCTGGTACGTACTGGTGCTGTTTCTTCTTGGCGTGACCGTAAACTACATCACCCGTAACTCGTTAGGTATTCTCGCCCCCGAGCTGAAAGAGAGCCTTGGTATCACCACCGAGCAATACTCGTGGATCGTCGGCGCGTTCCAGATCGCCTATACCATTTTCCAGCCCCTTTGCGGCTGGCTGATTGACGTTATCGGCCTCAAGATTGGCTTTATGGTCTGCGCCGGGATTTGGGCGCTGATGTGTATCTTCCACGCAGGTGCCGGGAGCTGGCTGCATCTCGCGATCCTGCGCTTCTTTATGGGCGCGTCCGAAGCCGCCGCCACGCCAGCGAACGCCAAAACCATCGGTGAATGGTTCCCGAAATCAGAGCGTCCTGTTGCCGCCGGTTGGGCGGGCGTGGGCTTCTCCATCGGTGCGATGCTGGCTCCGCCAATCATTTACTTCGCTCATGCGTCGTTCGGCTGGCAGGGTGCGTTTATGTTTACCGGCGTACTGGCGCTGCTGTGGGTGATCCTGTGGTGGATCTTCTATCACAACCCGGAGCAGCACCCGAACCTGAGCCGCGACGAGCTGGCGTTTATCAAACAGGATAACGAACCCGCACCGGTCAGGCTGCCCTTTCTGACCGCGCTGAAAACCGTCTCGAAGAACAAACGGTTCTACGGTATCGCCATTCCGGCCTTTATGGCGGAACCCGCCTGGGCGGTGCTGAGCTTCTGGGTGCCGCTGTACCTCGCCAAAGAGCACGGCATGGATTTGAAACAGATCGCGATGTTCGCCTGGCTGCCGTTCCTCGCCGCCGACCTCGGCAGCGTGGCGAGCGGCTACCTCACCCGGCTTTACACCCGCTGGTTCGGCTGCACCCGCGTCAACTCGGTGGTGGCAAGTTCAGTGACCGGCGCGTTTCTGATGATTTCTCTGGCCGTTGTGGCCGTGACCCGCGACCCGTATATCACCATCGTGCTGATCTCCATCGGCGGTTTCGGCCACCAGATTATCTCCTGCATGCTGAGCGCGCTGGTCGTGGAGTCGTTCGACAAGGGCCAGATGGCGACGGTTAACGGCATGCGCGGCTCGGCGGCGTGGATCGCCAGCTTCCTGTTCTCCCTTTTGATTGGGGTGACCGCCGACAAAATCGGCTTCAACCCGCTCTTTATCGCCATGGGCTTCTTTGACCTGATTGGCGCTTTCTTCCTGGTGGCATTTATTGCTGAACGTCGCGCCAAGCGCGCCTGATAGTGGATGTATTGCATATGAAAACCCTGAAAAACTGGACCATCGATACGCAGTCAGCGAATCATCTGGAACTGCTGGTGGATAACCAGCACCGTCTGTGCCTGTATGTGCTGGAAGAGAATCTGTTCCGCGTGCTGATCAAGCGTAAAGGCCAGCTGGCGCTGGACCGCACCTGGAGCATCGCGCCGGAACAAGACGTACCGTGGGAAGGCCGCCGTCGTGACGATGTCAGCGGCTTCACCTGCCCGGCCTGGACACTGACGCAGCAGGGCGATGCGTTAACCGCAGCGACCGAACAGCTGCGCGTCACCGTCCACCAGCCCCTGTGGCTGGAGTGGCACTACCGCAATGAAGCGGGCGAGTGGCAGCCGTTGGTCAATGACCGCCCGACCAGCGCCTACCTGCTGAACGCCCACGGTGACGGCGTGGCGCACTATCTCAGCCGTCGCAATGATGAACGTTTTTACGGTCTGGGTGAGAAAGCGGGGGATTTACAGCGCAACGGCAAACGCTATGAGATGCGTAACCTGGACGCGATGGGCTATAACGCCGCCAGCACCGATCCGCTGTACAAGCACATCCCGTTCACCCTCACCCGTCGCGATGACGTGAGCTACGGCCTGTTCTACGATAACCTGAGCAGCTGCTGGCTGGATCTGGGTAACGAGATCGACAACTATCACACCGCCTACCGCCGCTGGCAGGCGGAAGCGGGCGATATTGACTACTACCTCTTCACCGGCAAGCGCGTGCTGGACGTGACGAAAGCCTTCGTGCGCCTGACGGGGAAAACGCTGTTCGGACCGAAGTGGAGCCTGGGCTACAGCGGCTCAACCATGCACTACACCGACGCGCCGGACGCGCAGGACCAGCTGATGAACTTCATCCGCCTGTGCGATGAGCATGCCATTCCGTGCGACTCGTTCCAGCTCTCCTCCGGCTATACCTCGATTAACGGCAAGCGCTACGTCTTTAACTGGAATTACGACAAAGTGCCGCAGCCGAAGGTGATGAGCCAGGCGTTCCACGACGCGGGGCTGCGGCTTGCGGCAAACATCAAGCCGTGTCTGTTGCAGGATCATCCCCGCTACGGCGAAGTAGCGGAACGCGGCCTGTTCATTCGCGATTCAGAAACCGATGCGCCTGAACGTTCCAGCTTCTGGGATGACGAAGGATCGCATCTCGATTTCACCAACCCGCAGACGGTGCAGTGGTGGCAGAACGGCGTGACCACGCAGCTGCTGGAGATGGGCATCGACTCCACCTGGAACGACAACAACGAGTATGAAGTGTGGGACGGGGAAGCGCGCTGCTATGGCTTCGGCCAGGAGATCGCCATTAAGCATATTCGCCCGGTGATGCCGCTGCTGATGATGCGCGCCTCGCTGGAAGCACAGCAGCGCTTTGCGCCGGATAAACGTCCGTATCTGATCTCCCGCTCCGGCTGTGCCGGAATGCAGCGCTACGTTCAGACCTGGAGCGGCGACAACCGTACCAACTGGGACACCCTGCGCTACAACATCCGCATGGGCCTGGGCATGAGCCTGTCCGGACTGTTCAACGTCGGTCACGACGTCGGCGGTTTCTCCGGCGACAAGCCGGATGCCGAGCTGTTCGTGCGCTGGGTACAGAACGGCGTGATGCATCCGCGCTTTACCATCCACTCGTGGAATGACGATCGCACCGTGAACGAACCGTGGATGTACCCGGGCGTGACCCCTGCGATTCGTAGCGCCATTGAACTGCGCTATCGCCTGCTGCCGTATCTCTACACCCTGCTCTGGCAGGCGCACGCCAACGACGAGCCGATGCTGCGCCCGACCTTCCTCGATCATGAACACGATGCGCAGACCTTTGAAGAGTGCGACGACTTCCTGCTGGGCCGTGACCTGCTGGTGGCCAGCGTCGTCGAAGCCGGGCAGCGCGAGCGCCGCGTCTGGCTGCCGGATAACGAAACTGGCTGGTACGATTTTTACACCCACACGTGGTATGCGGGCGGGCAATCGATCGTCCTTGATGCGCCGCTGGAAAAGCTGCCGCTTCTGGTGCGCGCAGGGGCCGGTTTGCCGCTCAGCGAACGCATCCGTCACGTGAGCGCCGATAAAGACGTTACCCGTGAGCTAAAACTGTTCCCGGTGAAAGGCGTCGGCACCACCTCCGGGCTGCTGTTTGAGGATGACGGCGAAAGCTGGGGCTACCTGAACGGCAATGCGCTGTGGGTGGAATGGGAGATGGTGTGCGACGGCGCAAGTATCAACCTGAAGGTGAATGCGCGCGGCGACTATCGTCCGGCATGGAAGGCGCTGAAGGTGTCATTACCGACGGGGGAAAAACGTACGCTGCGGGTGAACGGGGTTGAAGGGGGCGAGTGGGTGGTTTAGTGCGGCCTGATGCCCTCACCCTAACCCTCTCCCACAGGGAAAGGGGATAGAACGTAGGCCGGGTAAGGCGAAGCCGCCACCCGGCGATTTTTTAACTCTCGATACCTTTACTGCGCAGGTAATCTTCGTAGTTACCGGTGAAGTCCACCACGCGCTCTGGCGTGATTTCGATCACGCGGGTCGCCAGCGAACTGACGAACTCACGGTCGTGAGAGACGAAGATCAGGGTGCCCTGATACATCTCCAGCGCCATGTTCAGGGATTCGATCGATTCCATATCCAGGTGGTTGGTTGGTTCGTCCATCACCAGGATATTCGGTTTTTCCATCATCAGCTTGCCGAACAGCATACGGCCCTTTTCACCACCGGAGAGCACTTTGGCGGGCTTTTTGATGTCGTCCTGGCTGAACAGCAGACGCCCCAGAATGCTGCGTACCGCCTGCTCGTCGTCGCCTTCCTGCTTCCACTGGCTCATCCAGTCGAAGACGGTCAGATCGTTTTCGAACTCATATTCATGGTCCTGCGCGTAGTAACCAATCTGCGCGTTTTCAGACCATTTCACGGTACCGTTATCCGGTTGCATTTCGCCCACCAGAGTTTTCAGCAGGGTAGATTTACCCACGCCGTTGGCGCCCAGGATAGCAATCTTCTCGCCCACTTCCAGCAGCAGGTTGAAGTTTTTGAACAGCGGGCCTTCATCGAAGCCTTTGGTGAGGGCTTCCACTTCCAGCGCGTTACGGAACAGCTTCTTGTCCTGCTCGAAGCGGATGAACGGGTTCTGACGGCTGGAGGCTTTTACCTCTTCGAGCTTGATTTTGTCGATCTGACGGGCACGCGACGTTGCCTGGCGCGATTTAGAGGCGTTGGCGCTGAAGCGGCTCACGAAGGATTGCAGGTCCGCAATCTGCGCTTTCTTCTTGGCGTTGTCGGCAAGCAGACGTTCACGCGCCTGGGTTGCCGCCGTCATGTACTCATCGTAGTTGCCCGGATAAACGCGCAGCTCGCCGTAATCCAGATCCGCCATGTGGGTACACACCATGTTCAGGAAGTGACGGTCGTGCGAGATGATGATCATGGTGCTGTCGCGATCGTTCAGCGTCTGCTCCAGCCAGCGGATGGTGTCGATGTCCAGGTTGTTGGTCGGTTCGTCGAGCAGCAGGATGTCTGGATTAGAGAACAGCGCCTGCGCCAGCAGCACACGCAGCTTCCAGCCTGGCGCAACTTCGCTCATCGGACCATAGTGCTGTTCAACAGGAATGCCGACGCCCAGCAGCAGTTCGCCCGCACGCGCTTCCGCAGAATAACCGTCCATTTCGCCGTACTGCGTTTCCAGGTCGGCCACTTTGTAACCGTCTTCTTCGCTCATCTCAGCGAGACCGTAGATACGATCGCGCTCCTGCTTCACTTCCCACAGCTCCGCATGCCCCATGATCACGGTGTCGAGCACGGTGAACTCTTCGAAGGCGAACTGATCCTGACGCAGCTTACCGATACGCTCGTTCGGGTCGAGCGACACGTTGCCCAGCGTCGGCTCCAGGTCACCGCCGAGGATCTTCATAAAGGTGGATTTTCCGCTACCGTTGGCACCAATCAGGCCGTAACGGTTGCCGCCGCCAAATTTGACGGAAATATTTTCGAACAGCGGCTTACTGCCAAACTGCATAGTGACGTTGCTGGTAACTAACACGGAGAGATTCCTGCGAAAAGTGTGATAAACGCGGCATTATGCCACAATTCCGAATTGAGATCCTGTGTTGCGGCAATCCACTAAACTTTAACAAAATCGAAAAAAATGTGATTTCGTACACATCTGAATTCCCAGTTAACGGGAATGCACATATAATGCGCTCCCATTACAGATTCAGACTTCTCAACTCATCGCCAGAATGGCTTAGATACCTCGCATAACATGAACATGAAATTAACAACGCTTTTTGCGGCGGCGTTAGCCGTAGTAGGTTTTTGTAAGACCGCGTCTGCGGTGACGTATCCCCTGCCGACAGACGGAAGCCGTCTGGTGGGTGAAAACCAGGTGGTGACGGTTCCGGAAGGTAACACTCAGCCGCTGGAATACTTCGCGGCGCAGTATCAGCTCGGCCTGTCTAACATGCTGGAAGCGAACCCGGGCGTTGACCCGTATCTGCCGAAAGCGGGTACCGTACTCAACATTCCACAGCAGCTAATCCTGCCGGATACCGTGCACGAAGGTATCGTGATTAACAGCGCCGAAATGCGTCTGTATTACTACCCGAAAGGCACCAACACCGTGATCGTTCTGCCTATCGGTATCGGTCAGCTGGGTAAAGACACCCCGCTGAACTGGACCACCAAAGTGGAGCGTAAGAAAGCGGGCCCAACCTGGACGCCAACCGCCAAAATGCACGCTGAGTACATTGCTGCCGGTGAACCGCTGCCGGCCGTTGTGCCTGCTGGCCCGGATAACCCGATGGGTCTGTACGCGCTGTACATTGGTCGTCTGTATGCCATCCACGGTACTAACGCCAACTTCGGTATCGGCCTGCGCGTAAGCCACGGCTGCGTACGTCTGCGTAATGAAGACATCAAATTCCTGTTCGATAACGTGCCGGTCGGTACGCGCGTGCAGTTCATTAACGAACCGGTGAAAGCGACGTCAGAGCCGGACGGCAGCCGTTACATTGAAGTGCATAACCCGCTGTCCACCAGCGAAGATCAGATCAACAACAACGAAATCGTACCGATTAAGCTGACCAGCGCGGTGCAGTCCGTTACCTCTCAGGCGGATATTGACACGACCATCGTTGACCAGGCGATTCAGAACCGTTCCGGTATGCCGGTGCGTTTGAACTAATCGCGAGCACGAACAAAGCGGGCCTCGAGGCCCGCTTTTTTTTATCCGTTATTCACAATAACGATGCCGCCATGGTCATAGCGATAGTGACAATGGGCGTACTCCAGCGGCGTACCATCTTCCAGATAGATCACCTGCTCGACCTCCAGCACCGGGTCGGTTGGCTCACAGACCAGATGCTGCATATCCAGCGCACTGGGCTTCAGCGCCCGCACCACACGATACGATCCCATGATCTTCAGCCCCAGCGTCTCCTGCACATACCGGAATACCGAACTTTCAAGATGGGTTTTGTTCAGCCCGGGCACCAGATTGAGCGGCATCACCGTGGCATCCAGGGACATCGGCTCACCGTTGAGTAAACGCAGACGGATGAAGTCATAGATCGGCGTATCCGGATTTATCATCAGCGAGGCCTGCTCTTTCTCGTTCGGGAAGCGAAGTTCGAAGTGCACCACCTGGCTCGTCACCGTGCCTAAATGTTCCCAGGTTTTGGTCGCCCCAAAGTAGTCGCTGCCGGAGAGATCCCACTGGGAAAGCTGGAGGAAATTTTTGCGGATGAACGTGCCCTGTCCCTGCCGGGTATAGACCAGCCCTTCTACGATCAGCTGACGCATCGCCTGCTGAATGGTCATCCGGCTGGTGCTGAATTCCGCCGCCAGCGCGAACTGGTCCGGCAGCGGTTCATTGGCGGCGTACTGCTGGGTAATAATGCGTTTCTTAATTTCCCGCGCTATGGTGATGTACTTCGCCGCCATCTTCCTTCCTTAAATTAGTTTTCTGTCCCGCTGTTTTTCACGGCCACTCGCTCGGCCACCTTGAGGAAAGGCAGGTAGAAGAATACACCAAATACGATGATTGCCAACTGCACCACCACCGCCCGCCAGTCTCCCGCCGTCGCCAGCCAGGCGCTGAGGATCGGCGGCGTGGTCCACGGGATCATCACCACGCAGCGCGACATCAGACCCAGCGTGGTACAGAGCCACGCAAAGTAAATCCCGATGGCGGGCAGCAGCACAAACGGGATCATCAGCGGCAGGTTAAAGACAATCGGCAGGCCGAAAATCACCGGCTCGTTGATGTTGAACAGACCCGGCGCCAGTGACAGACGCGCCACCTGCTTCGCTGATTTCTGTCTTGAGAAGATGAAGATAGCGATCAGCAATGAGATAGTGCTGCCCGTCCCGCCCACCATGCCAAAGGTCGGCACAAAAATGTTGTTGATGATGTGTGGGATCGGCTGGCCGTTGGCAAAGGCCAGCATGTTCTCGTTGGTGTTGATCAGCAGAAACGGCTCCAGCACCACGCTGTTGACTACCGACTGATGAATACCGAGCGTGAACAGGAAGTTACCGAAGCTGTAAATGAAGATCGTCCCGGGCAGACTGGTGTTGATCAGCCGCAGCGGCTGCTGAATGAATGTCGTAATGAGATGGATCAGATCCGTATGCAGCACGTTCGCCAGTATGGCCGCCAGCACCGCAAACAGGGAGAGCGTGAGGATCGTCGGGATCAGCGCGGTAAAGGATTTGCTCACCGCCGGAGGCACGTTCTCCCCCAGCGAAATGTGCAGCGCCTTCAGCCGTGAAATGGCGATAAACAGCTCGGTTGAGAGCAGCCCAATCAGCACCCCGGCGAAAATCCCGGTCGAGCCGATATTGGCGAACGTCAGCACCTGGGTGACGTTCACCGTGGCGTCGCTGCCGACAGGCGTAATCTGTAAGCGCATCGGCATCATGATGATGAAGCTGCTGACGGCGATAACCACTGCCGAGACCGGATTGTCGAAATCTTTGTTGCGCGCCAGCGACCAGGCGATCATCGGCGCCAGCAGCAGCGCGGCGATGTTCAGCGTGCCGTTGATAATCGCCTCGCCCCACACCTTAAACTGCGTGAGCGTGTCGCCTTTCAGCACCCATGGAAACACGACGTTGTTCACCAGCACCGCCAGACCGGCGAGGATGAAAATCGGCATCACCGTGGCGAAAGCGTCCCGCAGGGATCGCAGGTGTACCTGGTTTGCCAGGCGCGCCGAGAACTCAACAAATTTATCGACAAAAGACTGCATGTGCGGTGTTATTTTTGTTTCAGACATAGCGGAGTATTCCCATCAATCAGTCACAAAAACGGCCCGGCAGCGTACGGCTTACATCTCGCGTCCGTTAGTATGGATAACCTGTTTTAACCACGCGTAGCTCTTCTTCGGCACGCGCTTAAGGTCTTTCAGGTCGTGATTTTCACGGTTGACGTAGACCACGCCGTAGCGCTTACGCATGTCACCCTGCGAGCTGAGAATGTCGATTAAGCCCCAGCCGAGGTAGCCCATTACCTCTGCCCCGTCCTCGAATATTGCCGCTTTCATCGCCTCGATGTGCGCCCGGTGGTAGTCGATGCGGTAGGTGTCCTCGATCGGGTTTACCCCGTCCCAGGACTCGATCACGCCGATGCCGTTTTCAATCGGGAATACCGGCATCCGCCAGTCGTTGGCATAGCGGGTGATGATGGTGCGAAAGCCCAGCGGGTCGATCTGCCAGTTCCACTCGGTGGCATTCAGGTACGGGTTATTTTTCTCGCCATGCAGCAGGTAATGGTTCACCGGCGTGCCTTCCGGGATGGCATCGCTGTCCAGCGTTTTGCTGGCGTAATAGCTGAAGGCCATAAAGTCGTTCTTCGTGCGCGCAAACAGCGCGAGATCGTCTGCGCGGTAGATATCACCGAAGCCCTCCTGCTCCACCACCGCCATCACCGCCGGGCTGTAGCCCTGTCCCGCGAAGACGCGCAGCAGGTTCTGGTTGAGGAATTCGTCGTACTGCTGGGCGCAGAAGATATCGCGCGGTTTGCAGGTGGCTGGATAAATCAACTGGTGCGCCAGCATGCCGCCCATCAGCTTGCCTGGCTTAGTCTGGTGCAGGTATTCGGTCAGAGTCATGTGCGCCACCATCGCATGGTGCTGAAGCTCATACAGCTCGCGCAGGGTTTGCTCGCCTTTCATGTAACCGGAAATGCGAAAAGCTTCCGGCATATGGAAAATGTTCTGCTCGTTGAAGGTCAGCCAGTACTTCACGCGATCGCCGTAGCAGTCGATCATATTCTTGCCGTAGCGGATAAAGGCCTCCATCACCCGGCGGTCGTTGAAGCCGTTGTACTCCTGCGCCAGCGCCAGCGGCATATCGAAGTGGTAGAGGCAGACCATCGGCTCAATACCGCGGGCGAGCAGATCGTTAATAAAGCTGTCGTAAAACGCGATACCTTCGGCGTTGAACTCGCCGTCACCCTGCGGGCAGACGCGGCTCCAGGAGATCTGGAAGCGGTAGCAGTTCATGCCCAGATCCTGCATCAGATCGAAATCTTCCCGGTAGCGGTGGTAGGAGTCGGTCGCCACTTTCCAGTCGGAGATGTTTTCTCCTGCTTCCCGAATGTCATATACCGACATCCCCTTCCCGCCCTCATTCCATGCCCCTTCCGTCTGCATGCTGGATACCGAGTTGCCCCATAAAAAGTTGGCTTGCAGTGATTTGTTCATGGTCTCTCCCTATATGACTAGTCATTTAAATTTCATGACTAGTCATATAGATCGAGATGAAACATCAGGCAAAGAGAAGGAGCATTTTTTGTGAGGTGGGTTGAAATAAAGACCAGAGATAGTAGCCCCGGTAAGCGAAGCGCCACCGGGGAAAAGGAAGGTTACTGCTGCGCGAGCTGACTACGACGGTATTCCCCCTGCCGCTCCAGCATCCAGCCTGGATATTCGCGCGGCAGCGCGCTGACGGCATCAAGCTGTTTAAGCTCGTCTTCGCTTAAGCAGATCCCGGTGGCGGCAATATTATCGTCCAGCTGATCGACGCGTTTCGCACCAATAATGACGCTGGTCACCGCTTTTTGATGCAGCAGCCATGCCAGCGCGATTTGCGCCACGGAGACGCCCTTACGCTCGGCAATGACGCGCATTACATCCACGCAGTCGAAGGCGCGATCTTTATTCACCGGCGGGAAGTCAAATTCCAGACGGCGGCCTCCGGTTTCGCTCTGCCCGTCACGACCGTATTTTCCGCTCAGCAGGCCGCCCGCCAGCGGGCTCCAGACCATCAATCCGACGCCTTCGCTCTGCATCATCGGCACCAGCTCGCGCTCCAGGTCACGTCCGGCAATGGTGTAATACGCCTGCAACGATGCGAAACGCGCCAGCCCAAGACGTTCAGAAATACCGAGCGCTTTGGCAATCTGCCACGCAGTCCAGTTCGAGACGCCGATGTATCGCACGTGACCGTGCTGCACAAGGTTATCCAGTGCGTAAAGCGTCTCCTCAATGGGGGTCGCGGGGTCGAAACCGTGCAGCTGATAGAGATCGATATGATCGAGCTGCAGGCGGCGCAGGCTGTTCTTTACGCTGTCGATAATGTGATAGCGCGAGCCGCCGCGTGAGTTCACTCCCGCCGTGCCCGTTTCACCAAACACCTTTGTGGCGACCACCACGTTTTCACGTGGAACGTTCAGGTTTTTCAGCGCCTGCCCGAGGATCTCCTCCGAGCGTCCTTCCGAATAGACGTCGGCAGTGTCGATAAAGTTGATGCCCGCGTCCAGCGCGCGGCCCACCAGCTGCTCGGCTTCGTTTTGCCTAAGCTGGCCAATCTTGCCCCACATGCCGCCCTCGCCGCCGAAGGTCATGGTGCCGAGGCAGAGTTCAGAAACAAACAGTCCGGTATTGCCCAGTTTTTGATAACGCATAACGCTTTCCTCGCATGTCGATTGGGTGTCTGTTAGTTATACCCGCCCCCCAGCCATCGCGAATGTGGCGTTCCTGTCCGTTTCTTGCCCAATCCTCTGAATCTATCCGCGCGGGGCATCGCCAAAGACGCTGTAGTCTGGCAGCTGAACCTGCTGATACGGCTCCCAGCCGCCGCCGAGGGCTTTGTAGAGCGCCACCAGGTCAAGCGCGCTCTGCACCTGCGCCTGCGCCCGCTGCTGTTCGGCCTGAGCGAGCTGACGCTGGGCGTCCAGCACGTCAATAAAACTGGCGATCCCCTGCCGGTAGCTGTCGCTGGCGAGATCAAAAGCGTTTTGCAGCGCGTCGATGGTTTTCGCCAGGCCCGCCTCACGCTGCTGGTCAGTGCGATAGCTCACCAGCGCGTTTTCAACGTCGCCGAGCGCCGTCAGCACCGTCTGACGGTAGTCCAGCACCGCCGCCCCTTGCTGTGCGCGGGCCACCTTGACGCTGGAGACCAGCCGATCGCCCTGGAAGATGGGGATGGAGACCTGCGGACCGAAGCTGTAAAAGTGGCTGCTCCAGTCGGTCAGCCAGCCGGATTCGCTGTTACGCAGGCCAAACTGCCCGGAGAGGGTGAAGCTTGGGAACAGTTCGGCTACCGAGACGCCAATTTGCGCCGTGGCGGCATGGAGGTTCGCCTCAGCTTCGCGCACGTCCGGGCGCCGACGCGCCAGCGTTGACGGAATGCCGGTTTGCACAATATCCGGCAACGCTGGCATCGGCTGCACGGATTGTAATTCGGCATCCAGCGCCCCCGGCGGTTTGCCGAGCAGGATGGCCAGCCCGTTCATCGCCTGGCGTTCCTGCGCCTGATACTGCGGCAATTGGGCTTCAAGATTGCCCAGCTGCGCCCGGGCGTTTTCTACGTCCATCTGCGGTGACAGCCCGCCCCGCTGGCGGCTTTCGGTCAGATCCAGCGTCTGCTGCGCGCTTTCAATTTGCGTATTAAGCGTGGCAATGATGCTCTGCGCTCCTCGCAGCTGTAGCCACGCCCGCGCCACTTCGGCTTCCAGCGAGACCAGCGCATCGTTACGCTGCTCGATCGCCGCCCGCTGCTGCGCCTCGGCCGCTTCTACCTGACGGCGCACCTTGCCCCACAGGTCGATTTCCCACTGAGCGTCGAAGCTGCCCTGATAGAGGTTAATCGGCTGCGTCAGCGGGCCTAACGCGCTTCGCAGCTGCGGATCGACATTATTCAACTGGTCATACACGCCGTGGGATTTCAGCTCCCCTTCCAGCCCAAGCTGCTGGCGCGTCGCCTGCACATTGCCATTCACCGACGGGAAAAATGCCCCGCCGGCCTGGTTAATCTGTTCGCGCGCGCCGGCAATGCGCAATACCGTTTGCTGTAGCGTCAGATTTCCGGCGATGGCGCGTTCAATCAGGCTGTCGAGCTGCGGCGAGCCGAAGGTTTTCCACCAGCGCGGGTTGGTGGCGGCGGAGGACGTTTGCGATTTCACCGCGCCGTCGCCCTTATCGTTCCAGTGCGTGGTGGCGGGCGGTGCAGGCTGTTGGTAGTCCGGCCCGACGGCGCAGCCCACCAGCAGCGTCATTATCATCAGGGGGTGTAAACGTCTGTGTATCATCAGTGTGCTCCTGCACTCCCCTCGCTCTTAACCGGCGAGAGCAACAAACAAAACGGAATCAGTAAGAAGGCCACCGCGCTCAGAATGGTGAAGACGTCGATGTAGGCCAGAAAGCGCGACTGCTCGATCATGGTCTGGTACATCCGCCCGGTGGCAATGCCGGTCGGATCGCCCACCTGAGTGGTGAAGTTCTGGATCGCCTGGGCGCTTTCGCGTATCGCCAGCTGGAACTGCTCATTAAACGGCGAAGCGTGGTAAGCCAGATGCGCGCTGTGCGCCTGCGAGCGCTCGGTGATCGCCGCCGTCGAGAGCGAAATCCCAATCGAGCCGGCCACGTTGCGGAACATGGTAAACAGCGCCGCCGCGTCGGCGTTAAGCCGCCTCGGGATCGAGATAAAGGCGATGGTGGTGAGGGGCACAAACAGGAACCCGAGTCCAATCGACTGGGCGCTGCGGAACAGCACCAGCGTTTCGAAATCGATATCCGGCGTCAGCGTCCGGGACCAGAAGAACGACACCGCCAGGCAGGTAAAGCCGAAGGCGATGATCCAGCGCGTCTGCACCACCGGCATCAGCTTCAGTACCAGCGGAATAGTCAGCACAATCAGCACCGCGCCGGGCGAGAGCACCAGCCCGGACCAGGTGGCGGTATAGCCCAAATCCTGCTGCGCCAGTTGCGGAATAACCACCGAACTGCCGTAGAGGATCAACGCCATCCCCGCCATCAGCAGGCTGGAGATCGCAAAGTTGCGATCCTTCATACAGTGCAGATCCACCACCGGCTTTTTGGCATACATCAGCCAGTAGATCGCGCCGATAATGCCGACCAGCGTCAGTACCGCGAAGGTGCGGATAAAGTTCGAATAGAACCAGTCATCATCTTCGCCCCGGTCGAGCATCACCTGCAAACAGCCAAGTCCGAGAGCGATCAGGCCGATCCCCGTCCAGTCGACGGTGAGCTTCTCTTCCGACTTTTTCTCCCACGGCGGATCTTCCAGCAGCTGATAGATGGCCAGCACCGTCACAATCCCTACTGGAATATTGATAAAGAACACCCAGCGCCAGGAGTAGTTATCGGTGATCCAGCCTCCCAGCGTCGGGCCAAGTACCGGCGCGACGATAATGGCAATGGATGAAAGGCCAAAGGCTTTGCCCCTGTCCTCCGGCTTGAAGTAATCGAGCAGCACCGATTGCTGCGTGGGCTGCAACCCGCCGCCAAAAAAGCCCTGCATCACACGGAACAGGATGATTTGCCAAAGCTCGGTGGCGATGCCGCACAGGAACGAGCAGATGGTGAACATCACAATGCAGATCAGGAAGAACTGCTTGCGGCCAAACAGCCGGCTCAGGAAGGCCGAGATCGGCAGCACGATGCCGTTCGCCACCAGGTAGCTGGTGAGCACCCAGGTGGATTCGTCATAGCTGGCCGAGAGCGACCCCGCGACGTGGGGCAGCGCCACGTTGACGATGGTGGTGTCCAGAATTTCCATAAACACCGCCAGGGTGACCACAATCGCCACCGCCCACGGGTTACTGGCGGGCTTCCAGTTTTCGTGGCTGCTGTCCGTCATTCCACGGTGACCTTCGGTTCAACCGACAGCCCCAGCGGCAGCGGTTTGTTCGGATCCAGCCCCTTATCAATGACGATTTTCACCGGCACGCGCTGAACGATCTTCACAAAGTTACCGGTGGCGTTTTCCGACGGGAAGGCGGAGAAGCGCGAGCCGCTGCCCTGCTGGATGCTGTCAATATGGCCTTCGAGCGCCATATCCGGCCAGGCATCGACGGACACGGTCACTTTGTCGCCCGGCTTCATACGTTCAAGCTGCGACTCCTTGAAGTTCGCCACCACCCACACGTTCGGGGAAACCAGCGAGAACAGTGCCGTGCCTGCCTGCACCAGCGTACCAGGCTGGACGTTGCGTTTGGTGACAAAACCGTCGAACGGGGCGCGGACTTCGGTATAAGAGAGGTTCAGGTTGGCGGTTTCCAACTGCGCTCTGGCCTGATCGACCTGCCGTTCGCGGGCTTCGACGTTAGTCTCCTGCTGGCGGATTTGCAGCTGGACCTGCTCCGCCACCTCCAGCTGCGCCTGCGCGCTGGCCAGACCCGCCTGTGCACTCCGCAGTTGAGCGTTCGCGGCATCGATGCTTTGTTGTGTGGTCGCGCGGGGGTCAACGCCGCGCTGACGGCGGTACTCCGCCTGAGCGTTGGCCATATCCGCCTGGGCTTTCAGTACCTGGGCTTTGGCTTCATCGCGCTGGGCGGGATATTGCACCTTCGAGAGCGCCAGCTGCGCCTGCGCCTGATGCAACTGCGCAACCGCCAGCCCAAGCTGGGCCTGAGCCTGATCGCGCTGGGCGGTGGTATCACGCGGATCGATCACCACCAGCACATCCCCTTTCTTTACACGCTGGTTATCCCGCACGCGAAGTTCGGTAACGTAGCCTGCCGTTTTTGGGGCAATGGTCACTACGTCGCCGTCGGTGAAGGCGTCGTCGGTGGTCTCTTCGTTACGGGTCAAAAACCACCAGACCAGCGCCACAATCACCATCACGATGACCACGATGCCAAGGATAATTAACGGTTTTTTGCCCGGGCGCTTGCGCTCGTTATTGTTTTGATCCTGCCCGTCAGCAGGTGGATTTTGATCTTCTGCCATAGTTCAGCAACGGTCCTGTCAGTGAGCGGCATCACACTATGCCGTTCACTAAAGCTAGGACGTTGCTATACATTTGCCAGGAAAAACTGACAAATTGCGCACTATATGAGAAGGAATAGTCCGAAACCGACCGCCGCAGACCAGAGCAGCATTGGGATTGACCATAAATGGAAGCGCCACCAGATGCGGCGATCGTTGGCCATCCGCAGGGCGATGAGGTTGGCCAGCGAGCCGGGCAGCAGCCCAAAGCCGCCGACGTTGACCGCCCACGCCAGCAGTACCGTTGGGGGAACATAGTTAAGCAGCAAAATGGTGGACGGCACGTTACTGATCACCTGCGAGAGACCAATCGCCGTCAGCCATAGTCCCGGTTGCGACAGACCGCTGACGCTATGGAGAACGGTCTGCAATACCGGGAGCTGGATCAGCAGATGCACGTCAATAAACATCGCCATAAACACCAGCAGCAGCGTCCAGTCAACGCTCACCAGCACCCGCCGGGCGAGGAACAGGAAGCCACACGCCACCAGCAGCGCGCCCGCCAGCGCCTGGTTTAACTCCAGCGCGGTAATGAAAACGATATACAGTCCCAGGCAGCTCCAGACGAGACGCGGCTGCCACTGGGGGCCGGTGGTACCGCTTTGGTACTGCAACGATTTATTCGGGAAAGCAAACCAGCCCACCACCAGCAGCGTCGCCACGATCGCCAGCGCCAGCGGCGCCATCTGCCAGGTAAATGCGGTAAACGACAGGCCGGAGCGTCCCCACAGCAGAATGTTCTGCGGGTTACCGATCGGCGTGAGCAGCGAGCCTGCATTGACGGCCAGCGCTTCAAAGATAATCAGACGGGTAACCGGTATTTCGCACAGCTTACGCAGCGTGAGCGTAAGCGGCACCACGATAAACAGCGCTACGTCATTAGTGAGGAACGTCGACAGCAGCGCCGCCGAAAAGACCATGAACAGAGCTAATTTGCGCTCGGTGGCGAAGCGGCGCACCATTTTGCGCCCCAGCACGTCAAAATAGCCGCTCAGCTCTACGCCTTTGGTGAGCATCATCAAACCGCTCAGGGTAATAATGGTGCGCCAGTCTATGGCCGCCGGCCAGGTGTGCGGCGTGAAGGGCACAAAGACGCTGAGCCCAACGCCAGTGATAAGTAAAAGATGGAAAAAACGATCGCGTTTCAGGGCCTGCAAGCCGGGGATGTTCATTCAGCGGCGGGGCCATATTTGAGCGTAAATTCGCGGAACTTCACCAGCGTCTCTTCGCTGACGTGGTGTTCCATACCTTCGGCATCCCGACGGGCGATTTCCGGGCTGACGCCCAGCACCAGTAAAAAATTCTCGACGATCTGATGGCGCTCGCGGCTCTCCTGCGCCAGCTTTTCGCCTTCAGCGGTGAGAAACACCCCGCGCCAGGGGATCATCTCGATCAGCCCGACCGACGCCAGACGTTTTAACATTTTGGCAACGGTTGGCTGCGACACCCCCAGGCGTGCGGCCATATCCACCTGGCGCGCTTCTCCAACTTCACGAATCAGATCGGAGATCAGTTCGACATAATCATCAATCAGCTCCCGGCGGTGCGCCTCACGCACCTGGCGGAAGCCTTCCACATGCTCTTCAACGTTCACCAGTTGCGTCGTTTTTTTTGTTGTTGGCTTACCTGCGCGACGGTTCATTGTGCTTCCTCAATGGGTTGACGCTTCCAGCGCCCTGTAACGGAGCGCACATTGTAAACCATAGCTCTACAAGCACAAAAAATTAACGAATTAGCCATAGCTATACAATATAGCCTGTGCTATATCTGTATGTAATGCAGTCACCCTTCACGGATCGAAGGGATCATGAATCAGGAGGTCTTATGAATGAATTCAAGAGGTGTATGAACGTGTTTACCCACTCTCCTTTTAAAGTGCGTCTAATGCTGTTGAACATGCTGTGCGATATGTTTAACGCCAAACCGCATCAGGACGACAAATCTTCTCACTAAGCGGCGTCGCGGCACGCCGCTTCATTTTCCTGTCACACTTTCGTTGTAAACTCGCTTTTTCCTGATTATTTTTGCGGATTTGCAGCCCCCTTCGCAAAACATCTGTTTAGCAACTGTTGACCTTGATTCACGCTCGCACTATCTTCTTGCAGCCCTGCACAATTTGCGGCTCGCTGAAGCGGACCTCCATTCCCTTTCCACGCACTGTCCGGCAGGCTTTGACCCTTGACGCCAGGGTGAGCACATGGCGTTTTCGTGATAGTGATCTATGAACGTAACCCTGATTGATACACTTGTTACCCGCAGCCGGGCCCTAAGCCCGTGGACGGGATTCTATTTTTTGCAATCGCTGTTGATTAACTTTGCTCTTGGCTACCCCTTTAGCCTGCTTTATGCCGTCGGGTTCACCTGCATTCTTCACCTGCTATGGCGAAGCGCACCGCGCATGCAGAAAGTGCTTATCGGGATCTGTTCTCTGGTGGCTGCCGCCTATTTCCCGTTCGGCCAGGCCTATGGCGCGCCGAACTTTAATACCCTGCTGGCGCTCCACTCCACCAATATGGAAGAGTCTACAGAGATCCTGACGATCTTCCCGTGGTACAACTACGTGGTTGGCCTTTTCATTTTTGCTCTCGGCGTGATTGCGGTTCGCCGTAAGCAGGTCGGGAAAAAAACATGGGGTAAAATTGAAAGCCTGTGCCTGGCCTTTAGCGTAGTGACGTTTTTTGTTGCGCCGGTACAAAATCTGGCCTGGGGCGGCGTGTTTAAGCTTAAAGATACCGGGTATCCGGTGTTTCGCTTCGTTAAAGACGTGGTAGTGAATAACGAGGAAGTGCTCGACGAGCAGGCGCGTATGGCCGAGCTTTCCACCATGAAAGATACCTGGAACGTGCTGGCGGTGAAACCGAAGTATCACACCTATGTGGTGGTGATCGGTGAAAGCGCGCGTCGCGATGCGCTCGGCGCGTTTGGCGGTCACTGGGATAACACGCCGTTTGCCAGCTCCGTCAACGGTACGCTGTTTACCGATTACGTGGCGGCCAGCGGCTCGACGCAGAAATCTCTCGGTCTGACGCTCAACCGTGTCGTGGATGGAAAACCGCAGTTTCAGGATAATTTTGTCACCCTGGCCAACCGGGCAGGTTTTCAGACGTGGTGGTTCTCCAACCAGGGGCAGATCGGCGAGTATGATACCGCCATTGCCAGCATCGCGAAGCGTGCCGACGAGGTACAGTTCCTGAAAAGCGGTGATTTCGAAGCCGATAAAAACACAAAAGATGAAGCGTTGCTAAAAATGACCGCGCAGGTCTTTGCCACTCAGCGCACCCAGCCGCAGCTGATCGTCCTGCACCTGATGGGGTCACACCCGCAGGCATGCGATCGTACCGGGGGAAAATATGCGGAGTTTGTGCAATCCAAAGAGACCTCGTGTTATCTGTACACCATGACGCAAACCGACGATCTGCTCAGCAAGCTGTACGCGCAGCTGCGCAACAGCGGCGATAGCTTCTCGATGGTCTATTTCTCTGACCACGGTCTGGCGTTTAAGGAGCGCGGTAAAGAGGTGCAGTATCTGGCCCACGATGACAAGTTTCAGCAGAACTTCCAGGTACCGTTTATGGTGCTGTCGAGTGATGACAAAACGCATCGCATCATCAAAGCGCGCCGTTCCGCGAACGATTTCCTGAAATTCTTCTCACAGTGGACGGGGATTAAGGCGAAAGAGATAAAAAATGATTACCCGTTTATCTCCGGGAAGAAGGGCCCACCAGTTTACATTACCAACTTTACGTTACAGAAAGTTGACTATAACCATCTGGGGACGGATATTTTCGATATTAAGAGTAAGTGATCTCTGCCGTCTCGTGCAGGCTGATGCCCTCACCCTGACCCTCTCCCACGGGGCTGAGGGATCCCCAGTAATTTTTTTATGCAGAAGCAATAAAGTTGCTTTCTAAATGACTGAGGGCTGTCAGCGA
>NZ_JADBPZ010000034.1:0-44843 GCF_014893445.1 Enterobacter cloacae complex sp. P29RS
TGCCGAACTCAGAAGTGAAACGCCGTAGCGCCGATGGTAGTGTGGGGTCTCCCCATGTGAGAGTAGGGAACTGCCAGACATCAAACAAGTAGAAAGGCCATCCGAAAGGATGGCCTTTTTGCGTTATGCCCTCAGCTAAACCAATTTCCTTATCAGATATTCCAACGAGTGCCGTTAATACCTTACTTGACGTATTAAAGCGTCTTAACCCAGCTATAAATGAATTCACGGAATGCATAATGCTTACTCGCAGCAGCGTTAAATCAATTCAGTGATTCAGACGGAGGTTGTATGGGTAAGGAAATAGGGCTATAAAAAAAACAGGATACTGAATCTAAAATTATCTGATGATATCTGAGAGGGGAAATATACATCCCTTTGATTAGATAAAATAAAAGCGCGGCGATAGCCGCGCTTTTAAAAGTATTATTTAGTCAGGGCGACAATACCGAGAGTCAGGCCAGCTATTGCTGCGGCGCCACCGGCAATCGCACCTGCTGTTTCCCAGTTATCCTGGGTAGTCCCCTTCATACAGGTATTGGTGTGAACCAGTCGCCCCTGATCGTCGTATACCGGTACACAGGGAGAGTCGTGCGCGCAACCAGCAAGCAGCGCAGCGAGGAGTGCAACGGAAAGGAATCTTTTCATGATGTTACCTCAATATGATCGCTTATTCGCTTAAGAGCCGATGCGGCAATTTACGAATTGATGATTATTTTACCACCGCACTAATACCATACAGCACGGGGAATAATCTCAAATTGTGTGGATTGTAAAAATCATGGAGAAAAAAGAGGGGCGTTGATTATTTATGGAGGAAATGTGAAGAGATGTCTTTTTATTAGAATGCTGACAGGAAATAAAAAAGGCACCAGAGGTGCCTTTATGATTTTCATTAATCCTTATGCTTTGTAAACCGTCTCCGGACAACAACGAAGAAAACAGGAACAAAGAAAATGGCCAGCAGAGTGGCTGACAGCATCCCGCCCATCACGCCCGTCCCGACAGCGTTTTGTGCCCCACTACCTGCGCCACTACTGATGACCAGAGGCATAACACCAAGGATAAATGCCAGAGAGGTCATCAGGATAGGGCGCAGACGCATACGTGAGGCTTCCAGCGTGGCTTCAATAATCCCTTTGCCTTCTTTATCCATAAGATCCTTGGCGAACTCAACGATCAGTATGGCGTTTTTGGCTGATAAACCAATTGTCGTAAGCAGACCAACCTGGAAGTAAACGTCATTGTTCAGCCCACGTATTGATGCAGCCAGAAGCGCGCCGATCACCCCCAGGGGCACAACCAGCATGACCGAGAATGGAATTGACCAGCTTTCATAGAGAGCCGCCAGACACAGGAACACCACAATCAGTGAAATGGCATACAGTGCTGGAGCCTGATTTCCGGAAAGACGTTCCTGATAAGACATCCCCGTCCAGTCGTAGCCAATTCCGGAAGGCAGTTTCGACGCAAGGCTTTCCATCATCTCCATTGCCTCACCGGTACTTTTGCCTGGCGCAGACTCACCGAGGATCTCCATTGATGGCATCCCATTGTAACGTTCCAGACGAGGTGAGCCGTACACCCAGTGAGAGCTGCTAAAGGCAGAGAAAGGCACCATTTCGCCGTTAGCACTACGCACATACAGGTCGTTAATATCTCCTGGTAACATACGGAAGCGAGCATCAGCCTGGACATAAACTTTTTTCACGCGTCCATGATCGATAAAGTCGTTCACATAAGTGCCACCCAATGCTGTTGAGATGGTCTGATTGACATCAGATATGCTCACACCCAGCGCCTGGGCCTTCTCCTGGTCGACATCCAGTTTGTACTGTGGCGTATCTTCCAGTCCGTTAGGACGCACGCGGACCAGTAAGTCAGGATGTTCCCTTACCATGCCAAGCAATTGGTTACGTGCCTGCGTGAGCTGCGTATGTCCCAGGTTTGCCTGGTCAATCAGTTCAAAGTCAAAGCCTGTTGCGGTACCCAGTTCAATAATGGCAGGGAGGTTAAACGGAAATACAAGACCATCTTTGATCTGGCTAAACGCTTTCGTTGCGCGGCTGACAATCGCCTCAACGCCGTTTTCCTTGCCCGGGCGTTCTTCCCACGGCTTCAGGCTGACGAAAGCGATACCGGAGTTCTGCCCCTGCCCGCTGAAGCTAAATCCGTTTACGGTAAAGACCGATTCAACGTTCGCTTTCTCTTTCGTCAGATAATAGTCCTGAACCTGATCGAGTACCTGCTGGGTACGCATCTGCGTCGCCCCTGCCGGCAGCTGAACCATCGTCATAAACACCCCCTGATCCTCTTCCGGCAGGAAGGAGGAAGGCAGGCGCAGGAACAGTACTGCCATGCCGCCGACGATGATGACGTAAACCAGCAGATAGCGTCCGGTCTTACGTAAAATGCCGCTCACGCTGTTGCTGTAGTGCTCCACGCTCTTATCAAAAAGCGCGTTAAACCAGCCGAAGAATCCACCTTTCTTTTCATGATGGTCGCTGGAAACCGGTTTGAGCAGCGTTGCACATAAAGCAGGCGTTAATATCAACGCCACCAGCACCGATAAGGCCATCGCGGAGACAATGGTCAGCGAGAACTGGCGATAGATAGCCCCGGTTGAACCTCCAAAAAATGCCATCGGAATAAACACCGCTGAAAGCACCATGGCAATGCCCACCAGAGCGCCCTGGATTTGCTCCATCGACTTCTGGGTCGCCTCTTTTGGCGGCAGCTTGTCCTCAACCATGACGCGTTCTACGTTCTCAACCACCACGATGGCATCATCGACGAGCAAACCTATCGCCAATACCATCCCGAACATCGTCAGGGTGTTAATGGAGAAACCAAACGCAGCCAGTACCGCAAAGGTACCCAGTAGCACCACGGGCACGGCAATAGTCGGAATAAGGGTCGCCCGCAGGTTTTGCAGGAACAAGTACATCACCAGGAACACGAGAACGATCGCTTCAAACAGCGTCTTCACCACTTCATGGATTGAGATCTTCACGAAAGGTGTGGTGTCGTACGGATAAACGACTTTCAGGCCCTGAGGGAAGAAGGGCTGCAACTGCGCCAGTTTACTCTTAATGGCGGCAGCGGTATCCAGCGCGTTTGCGCCAGTCGCCAGCTTGATCCCGAGCCCCGTTGCTGCCTGGCCATTGATTTTGGTGACCATGTTGTAGTTTTCGCCACCCAGCTCAATGCGGGCCACATCTTTCAGGTGGACCATTGAACCGTCCTGGTTCACCTTCAGCGTCACACGGCCAAACTCCTCCGGCGATTTCAGGCGCGTTTGAGCAATAATTGAGGCGTTCAGTTGCTGCCCTGGTACGGACGGCGTTCCTCCCAACTGGCCCGCAGCAATCTGGTCGTTCTGCGTTTTCAGTTGGTTAATGACATCCAACGGCGTGAGCTGATATTTATTCATCGCGTTGCTGTCCAGCCAGATGCGCATTGCATACTGCGCACCGAACAGCTGCACATCACCGACGCCGGAAGTACGGCTGATCGCATCTTTTACGTTAGAAGCGACATAGTCGGAGATATCATCCTGAGTGAGGTTTTTATTATCCGACACAAATCCCGCGACCAGCAGGAAGCTGCTGCTGGATTTTTCCACGCCGATCCCCTGTTGCTGTACTTCTTGCGGTAGCAGCGGCATAGCGAGCTGGAGTTTGTTCTGAACCTGCACCTGCGCGATATCAGGATCCGTACCCGACTCGAACGTCAGGGTGATGGTGACGTTACCGGCAGAATCACTGGTGGACGACATGTACATCAGATTGTCGATTCCGTTCATGTTCTGTTCGATAACCTGCGTCACGGTATCCTGGACCGTCTGGGCATCAGCGCCAGGGTAGGTCGCTGTCACCGCAACTGCTGGCGGCGCAATGGTTGGATATTGCGCCACCGGCAGTTTTAAAATGGCCAGCCCGCCCGCAATCATCAGAATGATGGAGAGCACCCAGGCGAAAACAGGCCGTTGAATAAAGAAATTAGCCATCTCGTTATCCCTTAACTGGCTGGAGTCGCGGCGGTATCAGGAATAGCCACGGCGGTGACGCCAGGGCGAACTTTTTGCAGGCCGCTGATAATGACGCGGTCGCCATTTTTCAGACCTTCCGTGATCAACCACCGATCGCCAATCGCCTGCGGTGCAACGACAGTGCGAGATTCCACCTGGTTTTTATCGTTTACCACAAGCACGGTTGCATCACCGCGAGGTGTACGGGTTACCCCCTGCTGGGGAACAAGGATGGCATCAGGCTGTGTGCCTTCGTCAATGCGTGCACGGACAAACATACCCGGTAACAGCATATGCTGAGGGTTAGGGAAGAGAGCGCGAAGGGTGATTGAGCCGGTACTTTCATCTACCGTGACATCAGAGAACTGGAGCGTTCCTTTCAGCGGATAAGGCTGGCCATTTTCCATCAGCAACTCAACGCTGCTGGTGTCTCCCTTTTGCAGGCTCGTCTGCTGCTTCAGACGCATAAAATCGCTGCTGGATTGCGTTACATCGACATAAATGGGATCGAGCTGCTGAACTGTCGCCAGTGCGGTTGACTGACCATTAGTGACTAACGCCCCTTCAGTGACGCTGGATTTGCCAATGCGCCCGTTGATTGGCGATGTGACTTTCGTATAAGCAAGATTGATCCGCGCGCTCTCAACGCCAGCTTTCGCGGCAACGACGCTTGCATCCGCCTGCTGGGCGGTTGCCACCGCCTGATCATACTCCTGCTTGCTCACATATTGCGTACCGACCAGCGGAAGGTAACGTTTTACCGTCAGATGGGCTATGTTTGCCGCCGCCTGCGCTTTTACCAGTTCACCTTTCGCATTGTCGTAGGCTGCCTGATAGGTGGCCGGATCGATCTGATAAAGTGATTCACCCGCTTTGACGTCGCTGCCTTCGGTAAAATTACGGTGCAGAATGATACCACTTACCTGGGGACGAACCTCCGCTACACGATAAGCGTCAGTTCTGCCTGGCAATTCCGTCGTTACGGCCAGTGGCGCGCTTTTGACAATATGAACACTGACCTGAGGAGCTTGCCCATGCTGCTGTGGGTTTTCTTGCCCATCGCACCCGGCGAGCAGTGCAGCACAGACAATGAAACCGGATAAGGGTAAGCGTCTGAAGTGATTCGTCATTACTGTTCCTTAAACTACCCTTGAACCGATATATGCCATAAGTCGGTGAAAGGGTGTGAGGCAAAAAAAGAAATGTAGCTGCGTATAATAATGAGGGTATTCAAGGTTTTTTAATTTATAAGTGCTGATGGAGGCAATAAAAAGCAAAATCAGATTCTGAACCAGTGTATTCGAAATCCGGCTTCTGTCAGGATAATCAACGGAATACTTATGAGTAAATACAAACTATTTATTTAATGAATTTGATTCGCTCAATTTATTCGTATGAATTATAAATTAAATGAATTGACTTTTTTTGTGCAAAACTAAAACGGGTTATGGTGAATACTTTGACTTACACGACCCTTTAATAACGTTTGATGTCGTATCAACCGTATAAGTAATGAGTAGCAGGCTATGGCGCGTAAAAAGAAAGAAGAGGCTCAAAAGACCCGGCAGCAGCTGATTGAAGCCGCTATCGGGCTATTCGCGACACGTGGCGTGGCTAATACCACGCTTACCGACATCGCCGATGCTGCTCAACTTACTCGCGGGGCGGTTTACTGGCATTTTTCGAGTAAAGCGGAAATATTTAACGCCATCTGGGAACAGCAATTGCCGCTGCGTGAAATGATTCGTGACAGGTTAATACTTTCTGAAAAAGATGACCCTTTGTTAATGCTTCGTGAACAGTTTATTGTCGCGCTGCAATATATTGCGAGCGAGCCACGCCAGTATGCTCTTTTACAAATTCTGTATCATAAGTGTGAATTTCATGACGATGTGATTTCAGAATGTGAAATACGCAAGCGGATCGGTTTAAACGATACTTATCTTCGCAGGACGTTGAGACAATGCGTTGCGCGTAGCATTATTTCTTCCCAAACTAATATTGAACTGGCGCTGATTGTTTTCCACGCATTTTTTAGCGGAGTCATTAAAAACTGGTTAATGGATAGCAACAGTTTTAATCTGTACAAACAGGCGCCGGCGCTGGTGGATAATATTCTTGCGACACTAAATATCACTCGAGTGGCGCCAGTGTTCTACGATACAGCCTCATGATTGCATACGGGATGGTGACATCTCCCCGTGCTGGCACTGTTCCATAATAGCCTGCGCGGTAATCGGTTTGCCCAGCAGATAACCCTGTAGCGTATTGCATCCCAGTTCTGTCAGAAAGGTCTGCTGCGCTGCGGTTTCGACCCCTTCTGCCACGACCTTCAGATTCAGCGTTTTTGCCAGGGCGATAATCGCCGAGACGATCGTCGCATCTTCACTCTCTCCACTTAACTCTTTTACAAAAGCACGATCGATTTTCAACTCGCAGGCAGGGAGTCGCTTAAGATAAAGAAGGCTTGAATAACCTGTACCAAAATCGTCTATCGAGGCTTTTACGCCCGCATCCGTCAGCGCTGTCAGGACACGAACGCTTTCGTCCGGATTGCTCATCGCCGTGGTTTCGGTCACCTCCAGGATCAACATGCCGGGCGGTACGCTATGGCGCGTCAGACAATCGAGAACCGTTTTAACCAGCGACGGCTGTTCGAACTGCAACGTAGAAAGATTCACCGCCATTGACCAGTCCGTGTGGCCCTGAAGGTGCCATTCTCGCAGCTGGCGGCAGGCCTCGTCGATTACCCAGTTTCCAATTGGAATAATCAGCCCGGTTTTCTCTGCAAGCGGTAGAAACAGGTCGGGGGGCAGTAATCCCTGTTTGGGATGCTGCCAGCGTAACAGCGCTTCGAATCCGATGACCGGCCCGGCAGGGGCGTGGAATTTAGGTTGATAAAGCAGACGTAACTCATTACGGTCGATGGCCTGCCACAGATCATTCATCAGCTGAAGATGCGTCTGCGCCAGCGTATTCATTGACGGCTGAAAGAAGTGATAACCGTTACGACCCATATGTTTCGTGTGGTACATCGCAGCATCAGCGTTAAACATCAGTTCACGATCGGTTTTGCCATCGTGTGGATAGAGCGCAATGCCAATGCTCAGGGTGACCATCAGTTCGTAAGGATCGAGATGGAACGGGCTATCAATGACGCGTACCAGTGAATTTGCCAGTGAGGCAGCATCATCCGGGGTAGTGGTTTCGGCCAGCAGGACGAATTCATCCCCACCGATACGCGCCAGCGTGTACTGACCTTTCAACTGCAACAGCAAACGCTGAGTCACCGCAACCAGAAGCTTGTCACCGACATCATGACCATAGGCATCGTTGACGGTTTTAAAGCCATCAAGATCCATAAACATCAGCGCGAAAGGGCTTCCTTCGCGATCGGCCTTGCTGATGGCCTGATCGAGGCGATCCTCAAGCAGAATACGATTGGGTAAGCGCGTCAGCGTATCATGCAACGCCAGCTGAGCGAGTTCACGGTTAGCTTCTGCCAGTGATGAGGCCAGCAGCGAGGTACGAGCCTGAAGGCGGGCATCGAACATCGATACCAGCAGCGTAATCCCCAGAATAGCGAGCGCGACCACGCTAACCAGTATCGCCAGCCAGCTCCCGTTAATGCCATGATGGTGGACCATCGTCGACATTGGAAATTGTGCTGCTTCCATGCCGGCGTAATGCATGCCAGCGATAGCGATGCCCATGGTGATCGCCGCCCCCAGACGCATCAACGCCATTCGTGCAGCTTCCTGACGTAAACGGAACGTCAGCCAAAGAGCGGCCAGTGAAGCGGCAAGGGCTATTCCCACAGAGATAGCCATCCACGTTTTATCCCAGACAATACCCGGAGTGACCTCCAGGGCAGCCATACCGGTGTAGTGCATGGTAACTATGCCTGCACCCATCACGACGGCGCCAGGCAGCAGTCGGCGCAAATGTAGCTGCTCGCCGCTAACGAGCCACAGGGCGAACATTGACGAGCTGATGGCGATAATCATCGAAAGCACGGTCAGGGTCGCGTTGTAACTCATGCTCATGGAAAGATCCATCGCCAGCATACCGATGAAATGCATCGCCCACACGCCAATCCCCATCGAAACTCCGCCACCTGCCAGCCAGACGCGTGCAGCGACGCCCTGGCTTCCGGCAACGCGCGCAGCCATATTCAGCGCGGTATAGGCGGCAAGAATGGCGACAATAAAGGAGATGACGACGAGGATTTGGTTGTATTGGCTAACCAGCATGGTCTGTTCACTCGTTGTGAGACGTTAAGCAAGAGCGGTTGGAAAGGGCACAGACATTATCATCGTCAGGAAATGACGAAAAGTGATTTAAGCCCCTGTTTTTATTGGGTGATAACAGAGGGGTACAGGATGGAAGAGGCTAGTCCAGCTCTGAGCAGTTGACCAGTTTTAGCGGGTTCACGGAATTCATATTGCGACATTTATCGGTTTCGGTGCTCATCAGTTCAATCCACTGCATCAGCAGCGCATCGAAAATGAAAACAGAGACAGCAAAAACGACCAGCCACCAGTATTTACGAATCATGTGTCATTCCGCGAAAAGAGAGCCTGTAAGGTGGTGGAAATATACACGAAAAGCGGGCGTTGAAAAGTGGGGAAGGAGAAGGTTTACAAAGCGTTGACGGTCGCTCATCCGGGCAATAAAAAAGGCGCTTCCCCATGCCGAAGAGCGCCTTTTTAAACAAGCATTTAACTGATTAGTATCAGTTCATGCCGTATTTTTTCAATTTCTTACGCAGGGTACCACGGTTGATGCCCATCATCAGGGCAGCGCGGGTTTGATTACCACGGGTGTATTGCATCACCATGTCCAACAGTGGCTGTTCAACTTCAGCCAGTACCAGCTCATACAGGTCATTAACATCTTGACCGTTCAGTTGAGCAAAATAGTTCTTCAGTGCCTGTTTAACCGAGTCACGCAGGGGCTTTTGAGTCACCTGATCCTGAGAGTTAACGGTAGAAACGGTCAGTACGTCAGAATTTACGCGTTGTTCGAACATAGTTCTGTCAGCTCTTTATTTCATTACGCAAGATTTTCGAAGTATGCCTCCAACGCCTCCAGCTGTTCGCTGGCATCCTCAATGGCGTTGAATGTGCGCCGAAACTGGTCATTTGGAGCGTGCTCCTGGAGATACCAGGATACGTGTTTACGCGCAATTCGGTACCCTTTTGCCTGGCCGTAGTGGTCATGCAGTTCCCGAATATGCGAACAAAGCAAGCGCTTAACCTCTGCCAGAGGCAGCGGGGCAAGCAGCTCCCCAGTGTCCAGATAATGCTGGATTTCCCGAAAGATCCAGGGTCTTCCCTGAGCGGCACGTCCTATCATCAGAGCATCAGCTCCCGTATAGTCGAGCACAGCTCTGGCTTTAAGCGGGTCAGTTATGTCGCCATTCGCGATAATCGGAATGGAAACTTTCTGCTTAACTGCCCGAATGCTGTCGTATTCAGCTTCACCGTTGAACAAACAGGCGCGAGTGCGTCCATGAATGGTCAGGGCCTGAATGCCACAGTCTTCGGCCAGTTGGGCAATCTCTACACAGTTACGGTGTTCCGGCGACCAACCCGTGCGAATCTTCAACGTAACAGGAACGTCCACTGCGCTGACAACCGCCGTCAGGATTGACTTCACCTGGTCGGGGTATTGCAGAAGGGCTGAACCTGCAAGCTTGCGATTCACCTTTTTGGCCGGGCAACCCATATTGATATCAATAATCTGGGCACCACTTTCCACGTTAATACGCGCGGCATCTGCCATCTCTTCAGGCACGCTTCCGGCAATTTGCACGGTGCGGATACCTGGCTCATCCACGTGCACCATCCGAAGGCGGGACTTGTCGCTTTCCCAAACCTGCGGGTTAGACGACATCATCTCGGAAACGGTTAATCCTGCTCCCATCTCGTAGCACAGCGTCCTGAACGGCCGGTCGGTAATACCTGCCATTGGGGCTGCGATCAGGCGATTTCTAAGCTGGTGGTGTCCGATGCGCATGAGTTAAGAAATGACCATACTGTGACTGCAAGGCGGCGTATATTACGCATTTTTTGCACGAGATGAAAGGCCAAACTTTGAACAATCCTCTGTTGTAGATCAAGGAATCGCCAGTCATTCTTTTCGGATAAGATTATTCGCTATTTAAATCATTGTGTTATGAAGAAATGAACATTTTGTGGGCGCTTACAATTTCCCGTAACTTCTCATCATTTCTGAATAAATGAATCAATTGGCCGGGATAATCTGCTGCGATATGCAGCAGATTATGGCGCTTCTTTGCGATCTGCGTCGCATTTCAGCACAGGATATCAGCGCAAAAAATCGGCTTATTCAACAACCAGACGTCCATGAAGCGGCTGAACCGGGCGGCTGTTTTCGTGGTGCATAGTGTGAGTGAATTTTTGCAGCTGTTCAGCAGAGACGGTCAGCGGATGCTTGAGCACCAACCATGTCACCCCTTCTGAGCACGGTGGCGTGGTCAGGGAGCCGCTAAAACGCCAGTAGGTTTTATCCGCAGGCAGTAATTTATTCATATCGAGGGTTGGCTTAATTGTAACGTTCTGGTCAACCTGCCCTGGCATCACGCCCCAGAGTTTATCCAGTGCAGCGTTTGCCGCGCCCTGATCGAACATAACGGCAACGACCGTCAGTTCGCCGTCAGCGTTTTTATGGACCAGATGCATTTCCATTGCGTATTTTTTACCGTGCACCGTGTTTTCGGAAGGCGCATGGAAATGGAACTGCTGTAATGTCCAGGTCTGTTTATCAAGCGTGATGCTGTCGCGTGTATCGGCATTTTCACTCGCCTGGATAGTATGGCCGTTGTTTGTCAGTGTGACCGGGCCGTCGATATAGTGCGTTTCCAGCGGAGAGATGTGAGCTTTGACCGTATTATCAATGTTAACCGGCGACTGATACATCCCGCTTTTACACGTCTTGTACGCCTCGTCCAGTTCGCCCCAGTGTTCCGGTGCGCCTTCTCCTTGATAGCTCCAGTGTGAGGCGTAAGTTGAAGCCGAAATCACGCTCAGCGCCAGCAGCGCTGCCTTGCCTGAAATGTGTTTCATCGTATTCTTCCTGTGAATTTTATTATCCAAATCAATGATTAACATTGTGATTTGTGTGGTTATTTTATCGAAGAAAGGATGAAGGGGGGAGAAAAAACCGAAGGAAAAAGGCGTGGTCAGACGACCACGCCAAAGGCTTATTTTTTACGACCGGTGATGCGACACCACTCTTCTTTCTCGACAACCGGGTCGAGCGCAAAGAGATCGGCGTAGGCTTCACAGACGCTGTCTGCCTGGCTGGCAAGGATACCGGACAGGCCCAGCAGACCGCCTTCAACCGGCAGCACGCTGATTAACGGCGCCAGCTCGCGTAACGGGCCAGCCAGGATATTCGCGACCACCACATCGGCTTTCATGGCCTCTGGCTGTGCATCGGGCAGATACAGTTCAAGGCGATCGGAAACGCCATTACGCTCGGCGTTATCACGGCTGGCCTGAATCGCCTGCGGATCGATGTCGATCCCGATGGCTTTTGCCGCGCCCAGTTTCAGCGCCGCGATAGCGAGGATCCCGGATCCGCAACCGAAGTCGATCACGGTTTTGCCTTCCAGATCCAGGCCATCCAGCCATTGCAGGCACAGGGAGGTTGTCGGGTGGGTACCGGTGCCGAACGCCAGACCCGGATCCAGCATTACGTTGACCGCATTTTCATCGGGAACGTCGCGCCAGCTTGGGCAGATCCACAGACGCTGACCAAACTGCATCGGATGGAAGTTGTCCATCCACTCGCGTTCCCAGTCTTTGTCTTCCAGCTGTTCGATTTTATGCGCGAAACCCGCGCCCAGCAGCGGATGGTTTTCCAGAATCGCCACGACCTCTTTCATGTCGGTTTCTGCATCGAACAGGCCGATAACGTCCGTATCACCCCACAGGCGCGTTTCGCCTGGTAGCGGCTCAAAGACCGGCGTGTCATGCGTGTCCTGGAACGTGATAGAGACCGAACCGGCCTCCATCAGCGCATCACTCAGTTCTTCGGCGTTCGCGCCGGTTGTGTTCAGTTTCAATTGGATCCACGGCATGGCAAAACTCTTTATTTATCAGTAGAAATCAGGGTGGCGGGTGGAACGGGACGGCCAAAAAGGTTACCCACCACAAACGCCAGTAAACTTAACAGTAACGAAGGCACGATCGGGTGAAAGCCAAGATACTGAATTTTCAACGTGGCGAGAACGGCATACAGGACGCCCCCGACAATCATGCCGCTTAATGCACCCGCGGCATTCGCGCGTTCCCAGTACAGCCCCAGCACCAGCGGCCACAGGAAAACGGCTTCCAGCCCGCCAAAGGCGAGCAGGTTCAACCAGATGATCATCTCCGGTGGACGCCACGCGGCCAGCAGCAGCAACGCCCCCAGCACCAGGGTAATCACCGCCGACATGCGCTTGAGGCGTCGCTCATTTTCGACCTGTTCAGGGCGCAAATTCAGATAGAGATCTTTAATGATCGTAGCGGAACTTTGCAGCAACTGAGCGTTGATGGTCGACATAATGGCCGCCATGGGTGCGGCGAGGAAAATTCCGGCGGCAAACGGCGGAAGTACTTTCACCATCAGGGTTGGAATGACCAGATCCGGTACGGTAAGGTCAGGGATCACCGCGCGTCCCAGCGCGCCCGCCAGGTGCATACCAAACATCAGGATTGCCACCACAATTGTCCCGATAATAATCCCGCGGTGTACCGCTTTGCTGTCTTTATATGAAATGCAGCGCACGGCGGTATGCGGCAGGCCAATCACGCCAAAGCACACCAGCACCCAGAACGAGGTCATAAAGGTTGGAGAGAGGATGTCATCCGCCCCCTGCGGCGAGACCAGTTTCGGATCGATCGCTTCCAGGGTTTCAACCGCATGGCTCAGGCCCCCTGCGGCATGCACGATACCCACCAGCAGAACGAGAGTGCCAATAAGCATCACCATTCCCTGCATCGTGTCGTTCAGAACGCTGGCACGGAACCCGCCAAACGCGGTGTACAGCGCGATACTCACACCGAAAATGACCAGACCCGTCTCGTAGGGGATCCCGGCTGCCGTTTCCAGCAGACGTGCGCCGCCGATAAACTGCACCGTCATCGCACCAATAAACGCCACCAGCAGACTCAGGCTTGCCAGCCATACCAGCAAGCGACTCTGATAGCGGGCAAACAGCATATCGTTCAGCGTCACGGCATTGTAGCGACGGGCCAGAATGGCAAACTTTTTACCCAGTATGCCCAGAGAGAGCCAGATGGCAGGCAGCTGGATCATGGCCAGCAGTACCCAGCCCAGTCCGTACTTATAAGCGGCGCCCGGGCCACCGATAAACGAGCTGGCGCTGATGTAAGTAGCGGTCAGCGTCATGGCCAGCACGACGCCACCCATTGAGCGGCTCCCGAGGAAATACTCGTTCAGAAAGGTGCCGGTCGAACGTTTACGCATCGCATAAACCGACAGGCCAAACACCAGGAACAGGTAAGCGACAAGCGGCAGAATGACTTCAAGCTGCATCATCGTCCTCCAGGGAGATATCGCGATAGATGAATTTCACCATCGCCCAGCACAGCACAATAAACACCAGCGGCAGCAGCAGGCAGGCCATTTCAAACCAGTGCGGGAGGCCGGTAATGCCAATCGCTGAATCAGGTAAGTAAGCAGTTACTAACCATGCAGCGAGATAGAGAAGGGTCAGCCACAGCGCCCAGCGCGCTTCTTTATGGGCCTGAACAAAACGTTTGTCCATTTTTTGTCCCTTGTGGATGAAGAAAGCGGGGATTGTACATGATGGGGCTTTGCGATCCCCAGAAATAAAAAAGGCCGGATAATCCGGCCTTTTAGCAACACTGGTCTCTTACTTCTCGTTCAGACCGAGTTTTTTCTCCAGGTAGTGGATGTTAGTACCACCATTCTGGAAGTGCTCGTCGCTCATGATGCGCATCTGGAGATCTACGTTGGTTTTGATCCCGTCGATGATCAGCTCCTGAAGGGCGTTCTTCATGCGGGCAATGGCCACGTCACGGTTTTCGCCGTAGCAGATCAGCTTACCGATCATTGAGTCATAATACGGCGGTACGGTGTAACCGGCGTAAATATGGGACTCCCAGCGCACACCAAAGCCACCCGGCGCGTGGAAACGCGTGATTTTACCCGGGCTTGGCAGGAAGGTGTTCGGGTCTTCGGCGTTGATACGGCACTCTACCGCATGGCCTTTAACCACAACTTCTTCCTGTTTGATGGACAGCGGCTGACCAGCTGCGATACGCAGCTGTTCTTTGATCAGGTCAACGCCGGTGATCATTTCGGTAACCGGGTGTTCAACCTGAATACGGGTGTTCATCTCAATGAAGTAGAACTCGCCGTTTTCGAACAGGAACTCAAAGGTACCCGCCCCGCGATAGCCGATATCGACACACGCTTTGGCGCAACGCTCACCGATGTAGCGACGCAGTTCCGGCGTAATGCCCGGCGCTGGCGCTTCTTCGACGACTTTCTGGTGACGACGCTGCATGGAGCAGTCACGTTCAGCCAGATAGATCGCGTTGCCCTGACCGTCAGCCAGCACCTGAATTTCGATGTGGCGTGGGTTTTCCAGGTATTTTTCCATGTACACCATGTCATTGCTGAAAGCCGCTTTCGCTTCCGCTTTGGTCATGGAGATGGACTGCGCCAGTTCAGCATCGCTGCGTACAACGCGCATACCGCGACCGCCGCCGCCGCCAGACGCCTTGATGATAACCGGGTAGCCAATGCGTTTAGCATGGGCGCGGTTAGCATCCATATCGTCGGTCAGCGGGCCGTCAGAGCCCGGTACGGTTGGCACGCCGGCTTTTTTCATCGCGGTGATGGCAGACACTTTGTCACCCATCAGGCGAATGGTGTCGGCTTTCGGGCCAATGAAGATAAAGCCAGAGCGTTCAACCTGCTCAGCAAAGTTGGCGTTCTCAGAGAGGAAACCATAACCCGGGTGAATCGCGACCGCGCCAGTGATTTCGGCGGCGCTGATGATCGCCGGGATGTTCAGATAGCTTTTTACGGACGGAGCCGGACCGATACAGACCGTCTCATCCGCCAGCAATACGTGTTTTAAATCGCGATCCGCGCTTGAGTGCACGGCCACGGTCTTGATGCCCAGTTCTTTACAGGCACGAAGAATACGCAGTGCAATCTCGCCACGGTTGGCGATAACAATTTTATCCAGCATGTTCGCCTCGTTACTCGATGACGACCAGCGGCTCGTCAAATTCTACCGGCTGACCACTTTCGACCAGAATCGCTTTCACAGTACCTGATTTGTCTGCTTCGATCTGGTTCATCATTTTCATGGCTTCAACGATGCACAGGGTATCGCCTACGTTGACTTTCTGACCCACTTCGATGAACGCTTTCGCGTCCGGGCTCGGGGTGCGGTAGAAAGTACCAACCATTGGGGAACGTACGATGTGACCACTGATTTCTGCAGCTGCTGCAGGTGCGGCTTCTGCTGCTGGTGCAACGGCTGCGGAGAGCGCAGGCTGCTGCACTGGCGCAGCATAAGCTTGCTGCATTACCGGGAAGCTAGCGGCTGGGGCTGCACGGCTGATGCGTACAGACTCTTCGCCTTCAGAAATTTCCAGTTCGGAGATGCCTGATTCTTCAACCAGCTCGATCAGTTTTTTAATCTTACGAATATCCATGAGTGGGTTCCGTACTCTTGTTTAGTGTGATTGTGACAAGCGTTTTACCGCTGTCTGTAAAGCGTATGAATAGCCGTCTGCACCCAGCCCACATATCACGCCAGCGGCGATATCTGACAAGTAGGAATGGTGGCGGAACGGCTCTCGGGCGTGCACGTTACTCAGATGGATCTCGATAAACGGGATACTCACCGCGAGCAGTGCGTCGCGTATAGCAACACTGGTGTGCGTAAACGCGGCCGGATTGATCAGGATATAGTCCACAGTGTCTTTAGCCTGATGAATACGGTCGATGATTGCGTACTCCGCGTTTGACTGAAAATGGTCCAAATCCACATTCAGCGAGGCTGCTTCCGTACCCAGACGGTTAACAATTTCGCTCAATGTCAGCGTGCCGTACTTCTCTGGCTCACGGGTGCCGAGCATGTTCAGGTTCGGTCCGTTCAATACTAAAATTTGGAATTTGTCAGCCATTGTGCCGCTATCTCCTGCGATTTTCGGGTAAAAAACAACATATACCCTCAACACGCAATTGTCACCCTTTCAGAGGCCAAAAACCCCTGTCCGGAAAACCGAAGTCGCACATTATAACGATTTCGTAGCATTTGGCAGCTAAATACTGGTCTTATCAGGGAAGATTATCAACCGCTATCCGAAAAAGATTCGCGGCTGATAAATAATCTGCGGGAAAACGCACAGTTTCGTGGACTATCGTACCCACTGGCGGAACTTCTTGTAACGCCATGCTAAAAGGGCCAATGCCAGCAGGGCGTAGATGACCGGCTGAGGAGATAATATCTTCACCGACCACAGGTAATGGATGGGTGCGAGGATCGCGACAAGATAGACGAAGTTGTGCAGCAGTTGCCAGCGCCGTCCCATTTTTCGCTGCGCGTACTGCGTGGATGTCAGCGTCAGCGCCAGCAAAACCAGCCAGCTTACGATACCCAGCGTCAGATAAGGACGCGTAACCAGTTCGCTGCCAAGGAGTGCCAGGTTGTTAATGCCCAGTTCCAGCAGGGCGTAACTGGTGAGATGCAGCGTCGCCCAGGCAAAACACCATAGCCCCAAAAGCCGACGGGTACGTATTAGCAATGGCTGTTTAGCGTAGCGCGCCAGCGGTGAGACGAGCAAGGTCGCCAGCAAAAATTTCAGAGCCATCCGACCCGTAAAATGCTGAATATCTTTAGCCGGATCGGCACTGAACTGTCCCTGGCTGGCTGCCCAAAAGAGCCAGATAAAGGGGAGCAATCCGGCTAAATGCAGGAGTACCTTCAGCCAGGTTATCTGCTTTGCCGTTAAACGCACTTAGAAGTTCTCCCGTAAATTCAGCCCACGATAGAGGGATGCCACCTCATCTGCATAGCCGTTAAACAGCAGCGTTGGCTGGCGTTTAACATCCAGCGCGCCGCCGGAACCGATAAAACGTTCCGTCGCTTGCGACCAGCGTGGATGATCAACGTGCGGGTTAACGTTGGCAAAAAAACCATACTCATCTGGCGCTGCGAGGTTCCAGGTGGTGGGTGGGCGTTCACGGGTGAGCTTAATGCTGACGATCGATTTGATGCCCTTGAAACCGTATTTCCACGGTACGGTCAGGCGAATGGGCGCCCCGTTTTGCGGCGGCAGCGCTTTGCCGTAAACCCCGACGGTGAGCAGCGTAAGCGGATGCATGGCTTCGTCGAGACGTAAACCTTCAACGTAGGGATACTCCAGCCCGCCGCCGATAAACCGATCCTTCTGGCCTGGCATCTCGTCCGGGGCATAGCGCGTCTGGAAGGAAACATACTTCGCGTTGCTGGTGGGCTCAACCAGCGCCAGCAGTTTATGCAAAGGGAAACCTACCCACGGCACCACCATCGACCAGGCTTCCACACAGCGCATACGGTAAATGCGTTCTTCAAGTGGGAAGCGGGTGGTGAGGTCATGATGATCCAGCGTCAGCGGCTTTGCCACTTCGCCATCAATCTTCAGCGTCCAGGGATCGGTTTTCATGCTCCCGGCGTTGGCGGCAGGATCGGCCTTATCGAGCCCAAACTCATAGAAGTTGTTATAGCCGGTGACTTTATCTTCCGGCGTCAACGTCAGTTTATTCTGCCACTGCGCCGGTTTCGTGAAGTTAAGCGGTGCGCCAGAGGGGGCTTTCGGGCGGTCGTTGCCCTTAAACCAGTCGAGCAGATCGGCGTGGGCCGCAGGGGGGAGCGTCAGGGCAGTGGCGCTGATGCCAAGCATTTTCAGGATCTGGCGACGCTGTAGCATAAAGACAGACTCGGACGTTACGTCTGCTTCCGTCAGTTTTCGGGTTTTCATGGCATCCTCCGTCAGGCGTTTTTCTAAGCATGACGGAGGAGGAGGGTTAGCGCGAATATGTCACGAAAATTTGAAGATTAGGCGATTTTAACCAGCGCACGACCGTGGAACTGGTTGTCCATGATTTTATTGGCGTACTCTGGCGCCTGGCTCAGGGTAATCTCAGTGGCGCTCTGCTCATAGAATGAGGCTGGCAGATCCCGCGCCAGACGTTCCCAGGCCTCAGCCCGCCGCTCGGCTGGGGTCATGACCGAATCGACACCCTGAAGACGCACGTTACGCAGAATAAATGGCATCACCGTCGTCGGCAGGGCAAAACCACCCGCCAGACCACAGGCCGCCACGCAGCCACCGTAATTCATTTGCGCCAGCACCTTCGCCAGCACTTTGTCGCCGACGGTATCTACAGCGCCAGCCCAGACCTGTTTTTCCAGCGGACGGGTCTCGGCGAATTCGTCGCGGCTCAGAATACGGCTTGCGCCCAACTGACGTAGATAATCATGCGTACTTTCGCGGCCAGAGACGGCGGCGACCTGGTACCCCAGCTTGTGCAGCAGCGTGACGGCCGTGCTGCCCACGCCACCGCTGGCGCCGGTCACGACAATTTCGCCAGAGTCAGGACGGATCCCGGCCTCTTCCAGCGCCATCACGCAGAGCATGGCGGTGAAACCTGCCGTGCCGACGATCATCGCCTTACGGCCGTCCAGGCCTTTCGGCATCGGGACCAGCCAGTCACCTTTTACGCGCGCCTGCGCTGCCAGTCCTCCCCAGTGGTTTTCACCTACGCCCCAGCCGGTGAGCAGCACCTGCTGTCCGGCGTGAAAACGCGGATCTTCACTGGTATGCACGCGGCCAGCCAAGTCGATGCCTGGCACCATTGGGAAATTTCGGATGATTTTACCTTTTCCCGTAATGGCCAGTGCATCTTTATAGTTCAGGCTTGACCAGTCGATATCTACGGTCACGTCGCCCTCCGGCAGGCGGCTCTCGTCAATGGCTTGCACCGAGGCAACGGTTTTGCCGTCCTGCTGTTCTAAGATCAAAGCCTGCATACAGGGTCCTCACTAGGATTGATGATGGGAAAATATGTACTGAAGACTATACTCGCTCAATGAAACGCAGTGCCGATTTAACGCAATAAATTGCCAGATACACCAGGTTTGGTAGTATGCCGCATTTGAAATGCAAGTTAGCGCTCACTTGCGACCCCTTCAACCCACGGAGTAATCTCAAGGATGCGATTAACGACGAAGTTCTCAGCTTTTATCACCTTGCTGACGGGACTGACCATATTTGTCACGCTAATCGGCTGCTCGCTGAGCTTTTATAATGCCATCCAGGATAAGCTGGTTAACCGGGTAGAATCGGTTGCATCGGTTATCGACACTCGCCTGATTACAACCTCCTTCCCGGCACTTTCGCGTGAACTGGATGAGTTAATGGTGCCTGTGGATATCGTGCAGATCGACATTAAACAGGGGAAGCAGACCGTTTTCAGCCATACCCGTCATGGCAGCTACCGTCCTGCCGGCACGGTAGATCAGTATCGGGACATAACGGTACGCTCACTTAAACATCCGGGTATGACAATCCATCTGATGTACCAGGATCCGATGAGCAACTATTTACGCTCGCTCATGACCACCGCGCCCTTAACCATCGCCGTTGCCTTGATCGTCCTGCTGATTTTCCTCGCCGTTCGCTGGCAGCGTCGTCAACTTTCCGGCCAGGAACTGCTGGAAACACGCTCGGTGCGAATACTGAATGGCGAGCGGGGTCCGCAGGTACGGGGATCGGTTTATGAATGGCCATCACGTACCAGTAGCGCCCTTGACGTGCTGCTCTCCGAAATCCAGTTTGCCAGCGATCAGCGTAGCCGTATGGACACGTTGATTCGCTCCTACGCCGCGCAGGATAACAAAACGGGCCTTAACAACCGTCTCTTCTTTGATAATCAGCTGGCTACGCTTCTTGATGACCCCGAAAAGGTGGGGACGCATGGCGTGGTAATGATGATTCGCCTGCCCGACTTCGATCTGCTCCGTGATACCTGGGGCCAGCGCGTGGCGGAAGAGAATCTCTTCACGCTGATTAACCTGCTGTCCACCTTTATTATGCGCTACCCCGGCGCGTTACTGGCACGCTACCACCGCAGCGACTTTGCCGTCTTGCTGCCGCATCGCACCTTAAAGGAGTCCGAGAGTATCGCCAGCCAGCTGTTGAAAGCCGTCGATGCGCTACCCCAGAGCAAAATGCTCGACCGCGACGACATGGTGCATATGGGCATCTGTGCCTGGCGCGGCGGTCAGTCGACGGAGCAGGTGATGGAACATGCAGAAGCGGCCACGCGCAACGCCGTATTGCAGGGGGCGAACGGCTGGGCGGTCTATGATGATACGCTACCGGAAAAAGGGCGCGGCAACGTACGCTGGCGAACCCTGATTGAACAGATGCTGAGCCGGGGTGGACCGCGCATCTATCAAAAACCGGCGGTCATAAAAAATGGTCATGTCCATCATCGTGAGCTGATGTGCCGTATTTTTGATGGGACCGAGGAGGTTATCTCCGCAGAGTATTTGCCGATGGTGCTGCAATTCGGATTGTCCGAAGAGTATGACCGCCAGCAAATCACCCGCCTCATTCCGTTTTTATCGTACTGGCCTGAAGAAAATCTGGCTTTACAGGTGACCGTCGAATCGCTGATCCGTCCGCGTTTTCAGCGTTGGTTACGTGACACGTTAATGCAATGCGAAAAATCGCAACGCAAACGCATTATTTTTGAACTTGCAGAGGCAGATGTAGGTCAACACATCAGCCGGTTGCGCTCGGTTGTGCGTTTAATCAATGCGCTTGGGGCTCGCGTGGCGGTAACACAGGCGGGTCTTACCCTGGTCAGCACCAGCTGGATCAAAGAGCTGGATGTCGAATTATTGAAGCTGCATCCGGGTCTGGTAAGGAATATCGAAAAGCGCACGGAAAACCAGCTGCTGGTACAAAGCCTGGTGGAGGCGTGCAAAGGAACGCAAACGCAAGTATTTGCCGCAGGCGTACGTTCACGCAGTGAATGGCAGATGTTGACAGAGCGCGGCGTGACGGGCGGTCAGGGGGATTTTTTTGCCGCCTCTCAGCCGCTTGACACCAATGTGAAAAAATATTTGCAAAGATACTCTGTTTGACCTGCCGTTTACTTTGTTTTCACGTAGAATATCGCGCCTGTAGCTTTGAGTAAGACGAGCATAAAAGCCAGTGAACGACCTTTTATAGGTTACAAGTGAAAGTGAGGGACGCTGCTGTTTACTCAGCCCTGAGGGATTCAGGGGATGAATTTGTAACAAAGGAAACGTGCTGCACTAATTTTCACCGTAGCAGACGATTTTTGCGCCTTGTCGCTGCTGCGTGTGGTTGGTAAAGTAAGCGGATTTTGTTTTCCGCCCCAGCTTTCAGGATTATCCCTTAGTATGTTGAAAAAATTTCGTGGCATGTTTTCCAATGACCTGTCCATTGACCTGGGTACCGCGAATACCCTTATCTATGTAAAAGGACAAGGCATCGTATTGAATGAGCCTTCCGTTGTGGCCATTCGTCAGGATCGTGCTGGCTCGCCAAAAAGCGTGGCCGCAGTAGGCCATGATGCGAAGCAGATGCTGGGCCGTACGCCGGGCAACATTGCCGCGATCCGCCCAATGAAAGATGGCGTTATTGCTGACTTCTTCGTGACCGAAAAAATGCTTCAGCACTTCATCAAGCAGGTTCATAGCAACAGCTTCATGCGCCCAAGCCCGCGCGTACTGGTATGTGTGCCGGTTGGCGCAACCCAGGTTGAACGCCGTGCAATCCGTGAATCCGCTCAGGGTGCCGGTGCGCGTGAAGTGTTCCTGATTGAAGAACCGATGGCTGCGGCAATTGGTGCGGGTCTGCCGGTTTCTGAAGCAACCGGTTCTATGGTGGTGGATATCGGTGGCGGTACCACTGAAGTGGCCGTTATCTCCCTGAACGGCGTGGTGTACTCCTCTTCCGTGCGTATCGGCGGCGACCGTTTCGACGAAGCCATCATCAATTACGTTCGCCGTAACTACGGCTCTCTGATCGGTGAAGCGACCGCAGAGCGCATCAAGCATGAAATCGGTTCTGCCTATCCGGGTGATGAAGTTCGCGAGATCGAAGTTCGCGGTCGTAACCTGGCAGAAGGCGTGCCACGCGGATTCACCCTGAACTCCAACGAAATCCTGGAAGCGTTGCAGGAGCCGCTGACCGGCATCGTGAGCGCGGTGATGGTTGCGCTGGAACAGTGCCCGCCAGAGCTGGCCTCCGATATCTCCGAGCGCGGTATGGTTCTGACCGGTGGTGGTGCGCTGCTGCGTAACCTCGACCGCCTGTTAATGGAAGAGACAGGTATTCCTGTCGTAGTTGCAGAAGATCCACTGACTTGCGTCGCCCGTGGTGGTGGCAAGGCGCTGGAAATGATCGACATGCACGGCGGCGACTTGTTTAGCGAAGAGTAGTCGGGTGTGAGAGGGTAGCAAATGGCTACCCTTTCTCTCTGACGCGAGAATACGCATAGCCTATGAAGCCAATTTTTAGCCGTGGCCCGTCGCTACAGTTTCGCCTGATCCTGGCGGTTCTGGTTGCGCTCGGGGTCATTATTGCCGATAGCCGCCTCGGTACGTTCAGCCAGATCCGAACGTACATGGATACCGCCGTCAGTCCTTTCTACTTTATTTCAAATGGTCCCCGTGAACTGCTCGACTCCGTGTCGCAAACGCTTTCATCGCGTGACCAGCTCGAACTCGAAAACCGTGCATTACGCCAGGAACTGCTGCTGAAAAACAGCGAGCTACTGATGCTGGGGCAATATAAGCAGGAAAACGCGCGTCTGCGGGAACTGCTTGGCTCGCCGCTGCGCCAGGATGAACAGAAAATGGTCACCCAGGTGATCTCCACCGTAAACGATCCATACAGCGATCAGGTGGTGATTGATAAAGGCAGCGTGAACGGCGTATACGAAGGTCAGCCTGTCATCAGCGATAAAGGCGTTGTGGGCCAGGTCGTGGCGGTTGCCAAACTGACCAGCCGTGTGCTGCTGATTTGCGATGCCACCCATGCACTGCCGATTCAGGTGCTGCGTAACGATATTCGCGTAATTGCCGCCGGTAATGGTTGTACGGACGATCTGCAACTGGAACACCTGCCCGCCAACACGGATATCCGCGTGGGTGACGTGCTGGTGACGTCTGGTCTGGGCGGTCGTTTCCCTGAAGGCTACCCGGTTGCGGTTGTCTCTTCCGTGAAGCTCGACACTCAACGTGCCTACACCGTGATCCAGGCGCGTCCAACGGCTGGCTTGCAGCGTTTACGCTACCTGCTACTGCTATGGGGCGCCGATCGTAACGGCGCTAACCCGATGACGCCGGAAGATGTGCATCGCGTGGCCAATGAGCGCCTGATGCAGATGATGCCGCAGGTGCTGCCTGCGCCGGATGCAATGGGGCCACCTGCGCCCGTACCGGCTCCGGCGACGGGGTTAACGCAGCCGCTACCGGATGCGCCGCCACCGCCGCAAGTCTCGGGTGGAGGGCAGTAGTGGCCAGTTATCGTAGCCAGGGGCGCTGGGTAATCTGGCTCTCATTCCTCGTTGCATTGTTGCTGCAAATTATGCCCTGGCCGGACGACATTCTTGTTTTCCGGCCAAACTGGGTATTACTCATTTTGCTCTACTGGATCCTTGCCCTGCCGCACCGCGTAAATGTCGGCACAGGTTTTGTGATGGGTGCCATACTGGATCTTATCAGTGGCTCTACGCTTGGCGTCCGCGCCTTATCCATGAGCATTATTGCGTATCTCGTTGCACTCAAATTCCAGCTCTTTCGTAACCTTGCGCTCTGGCAACAGGCGCTGGTGGTGATGTTGTTGTCGCTCGCTGCGGATATCGTTGTTTTCTGGGCAGAGTTTTTAGTGATCAACGTCTCTTTCCGACCGGAAGTGTTCTGGAGTAGTGTAGTAAACGGTGTGCTCTGGCCGTGGCTGTTCCTGCTGATGCGTAAAATTCGCCAGCAGTTTGCCGTGCAATAAAAGGTTTCTATGACGTCTTTGTATCTTGCCTCCGGTTCTCCGCGTCGCCAGGAACTGCTCGCGCAGTTGGGTGTATCCTTCGAACGCATCGTTACCGGTATCGAAGAAAAACGTGCTGAGGGCGAAAGCGCTCAGCAGTATGTCTCCCGTCTGGCGCGTGAAAAAGCGCAGGCGGGCGTTGCATGCGTGCCGCGTGACTTACCGGTGCTGGGGGCCGATACCATCGTCATTCTCAATGGTGAGGTGCTTGAGAAACCCCGCGACGCAGACCATGCTGCGCGGATGCTGCGTAACATGTCCGGACAAACCCATCAGGTGATGACGGCGGTAGCGCTGGCAGACAGCCAGTACGTTCTGGATTGCCTTGTGGTAACGGAAGTGACGTTCAGAGTCCTCACCGACGAGGAGATCGCCGGCTATATCGCCAGCGGTGAACCTATGGATAAAGCAGGTGCATACGGTATTCAAGGGTTGGGTGGCTGTTTTGTCAGGAAGATAAATGGCAGCTATCACGCCGTAGTCGGCTTACCGCTGGTGGAAACGTATGAGTTGCTGAGCAATTTTAACTCACTGCGTGAGGGAAGGGATAATTATGACGGCTGAATTGTTGGTAAACGTAACGCCATCGGAAACCCGTGTGGCCTACATTGATGGTGGCATTCTTCAGGAAATTCATATTGAGCGTGAAGCGCGGCGCGGAATCGTAGGCAATATCTACAAAGGTCGTGTCAGTCGTGTACTGCCGGGTATGCAGGCGGCTTTTGTAGATATTGGGCTCGATAAAGCGGCGTTTTTACACGCCTCCGACATCATGCCGCATACCGAATGCGTGGCAGGCGAAGAGCAAAAGCAGTTTGCCGTGCGCGACATCTCTGAGCTGGTGCGTCAGGGCCAGGATCTGATGGTGCAGGTGGTAAAAGATCCGCTGGGCACCAAAGGCGCGCGTCTGACCACCGACATCACCCTTCCTTCACGTTATCTGGTCTTTATGCCGGGGGCGTCGCACGTCGGCGTGTCACAGCGTATTGAGAGCGAAAGCGAGCGTGAACGCCTGAAAAAGGTGGTCAGCGCCTACTGCGACGAGCAGGGTGGGTTTATTATCCGTACCGCAGCGGAAGGGATCAGCGAAGAAGACCTGGCCTCGGATGCGGCCTATCTGAAGCGCGTCTGGACCAAAGTGATGGAGCGTAAAAAACGCAACCAGACCCGCTACCGGCTGTACGGTGAGCTGGCGCTCGCTCAGCGCGTATTACGTGATTTCGCCGATGCGCAGCTCGACCGAATCCGCGTGGACTCGCGTCTGACGTACGAAGCCTTACTGGAGTTCACCGCCGAGTACATCCCGGAAATGCCGGGGCTGCTGGAGCATTACACCGGACGCCAGCCGATATTTGATCTCTATGACGTTGAAAACGAGATCCAGCGTGCGCTGGAGCGTAAGGTTGAGCTGAAATCGGGTGGCTATCTGATTATTGATCAGACCGAAGCGATGACCACCGTCGACATCAACACCGGCGCGTTTGTCGGCCATCGCAACCTCGATGACACCATCTTTAATACCAATATAGAAGCGACGCAGGCCATCGCACGCCAGCTTCGCCTGCGTAATCTGGGCGGTATTATCATCATCGACTTTATCGATATGAATAATGAAGACCACCGCCGTCGCGTGCTGCACTCCCTGGAGCAGGCGCTGAGTAAAGATCGCGTGAAAACGAGCATCAATGGCTTCTCGCAGCTCGGTCTGGTGGAAATGACCCGGAAACGGACCCGCGAAAGCGTGGAACATGTCCTGTGTAATGAGTGTCCAACCTGCCATGGACGCGGAACGGTAAAGACGGTGGAGACGGTCTGCTACGAGATCATGCGTGAGATTGTCCGTGTCCATCATGCCTACGACTCAGACCGTTTTCTGGTCTATGCTTCCCCTGCGGTGGCAGAGGCCCTGAAAGGGGAAGAGTCGCACGCGCTGGCGGAAGTGGAAATCTTTGTCGGCAAACAGGTAAAAGTGCAAATTGAGCCGCTCTATAACCAGGAGCAGTTTGACGTCGTCATGATGTAAACGCAGTTCGCTGCGAGATTTAAGGCTGACAAGGAGAGACGCGTGAGGCGATTGCCGGGGATTTTACTGCTTACAGGGGCAACGCTGGTCGTGATTGTCGCGTTGCTCGTGAGCGGGCTGCGTCTCGCCTTGCCGCATCTGGACAGCTGGCGGCCGCAGATCCTGGCAAAAATCGAATCTGCCACCGGTCTGCCGGTGGACGTGAGCCATATCGAGGCAAGCTGGCAGAACTTTGGCCCGACGCTTGATGCGCGGGATATCAGCGCCAGCCTGAAAGATGGCGGCCATCTTAAAATCAAACGCGTCACCCTGGCGCTGGATGTCTGGCAAAGCCTGCTGCATCTGCGCTGGCAGTTTCGCGATCTCACCTTCTGGCAACTTCAGCTGATGACCAACACGCCGCTGCAAAGCGGCGACAGCGATCGTGGGCTGGAAACCAGCCGTATCAGCGATCTCTTCCTGCGTCAGTTCGATCATTTCGATCTCCGCGACAGCGAAGTGAGCTTTATAACCCTTTCCGGACAGCGCGCTGAGCTGGCGATCCCACAGCTGACCTGGCTCAACGGGAAAGATCGCCACCGCGCCGAGGGGCAGGTGAATCTCTCCAGCCTGAACGGGCAGCACGGCGTTATGCAGGTGCGGATGGATCTGCGCGACGACAATGGCCTGCTGAACAACGGCAGGGTGTGGCTACAGGCGGACGATGTGGACGTGAAGCCGTGGCTGGGTGAGTGGCTACAGCAGAACATGCAGCTGGAAACCGCGCGCTTCAGCCTGGAAGGCTGGATGACCCTGACGAACGGGGCGTTCGCCAGCGGCGATATCTGGCTTAAGCAGGGGGGCGCGAGCTGGAAGGGGGAAAACCATCAGCATCAGCTTTCCGTCGATAACCTCACCGCACACGTGACGCAGGATAAAGGCGGCTGGCAGTTCGCTATTCCGGATACGCGCATCTCCATGGATAACAAACCCTGGCCGCGCGGCGCACTGACGCTGGCGTGGATGCCGGAGCAGGACGTCGGCGGGATAAACGGTAAACGCAGCGATGAGTTGCGTATCCGCGCCAGTAACCTGGATCTGACGGCGATCGAAGGGCTGCGTTCAATGGCCGCAAAACTCTCCCCGGAGCTGGGCGAAATCTGGCTGGCGACGCAGCCGAGCGGGCAGATAAACCGGCTGGCGCTGGATATTCCGCTCCAGGCCACGGAAAAGACGCGTTTTCAGGCGGCATGGAAAAATCTCGCATGGAAACAGTGGAAGCTGCTGCCGGGTGCCGAGCACTTCAGCGGTAAACTGGAAGGAAGCGTGGAAAACGGCAGGCTGACGGCAGAAATGCAGGAAGCAAAAATGCCGTACGAAACGGTCTTCCGTGCGCCACTGGAGATCGAAAAGGGAAACGCCACCCTTAACTGGCGGAAGAATGACAAAGGTTTTCAGCTCGATGGTCGCGATATTGATGTAAAAGCCAAAGCGGTACATGCCCGCGGTAATTTCCGTTATCTACAGCCTGAAGGCGATGAGCCGTGGCTGGGCATTCTGGCAGGCATCAGCACGGATGACGGTTCGCAGGCGTGGCGCTACTTCCCGGAAAACCTGATGGGGAAAGCGCTGGTAGACTATCTCAGCGGCGCCATTCAGGGCGGTCAGGCGGACAACGCCACGCTGGTCTACGGCGGCAATCCGCACCTGTTCCCGTATAAGCATAACGAAGGCCAGTTCCAGGTTCTGGTGCCGCTACGCAACGCCACCTATGCCTTCCAGCCGGACTGGCCCGCGCTGAAGAATCTGAATATCGAACTCAACTTCCTGAATGACGGCTTGTGGATGAAGACGGACAGCGTTGCGCTGGGCGGCGTAACGGCAAGCAACCTGACGGCAAACATCCCGGATTACTCCAAAGAGAAACTGCTGATTGATGCGGATATTAAGGGGCCGGGTAAAGCGGTTGGCCCATATTTTGAAGATACGCCGCTGGATGACTCCCTGGCGGCCACTCTCCAGCAGTTGCAGTTAGATGGTGATGTGAATGCTCGCTTACATCTGGATATCCCGCTCGACGGTGAAATGACCACCGCCAAAGGCGACGTTCGTCTGAACAATAACAGCCTCTATATCAAGCCGCTGGACAGCACGCTGAAAAACCTTAGCGGTCAGTTCAGCTTTGTTAACGGCAATCTGAAAAGTAAGCCGCTGAAAGCGACCTGGTTCAATCAACCCGTCAATATCGATTTCTCCACCACCGAGGGCGATAAAGCCTACCAGGTGGCGGTCAATATGGACGCGAACTGGCAGCCGTCACGCATGGATGTTCTGCCGAAGCCGATTGAGAATGCGGTGGACGGCGCGGTGTCATGGAATGGCAAGGTCGCCATCGATCTGCCTTATCATGCCGGTGCGCGCTATAACGTCGACATTACGGGCGATCTAAAAAACCTCAGTAGCCAGCTTCCCGCACCGCTGAACAAGAAAAGCGGTGAAGCACTGCCCGTCAACGTTAAGGTTGCGGGCAACCTCTACAGCTTTGATTTAACCGGAAACGCTGGCGGAACAAACCACTTCAACAGCCGCTGGCTGCTTAACCGCAAGCTGACGCTGGACAGGGCGATCTGGACGACGGACAGCCGTACCACGCCGCCGCTGCCGGAGCAGGCGGGCATTGAACTGAATCTCCCGCCGATGGATGGCGCAGAGTGGCTGGCACTGTTTCAGAAAGGTGTCGGGCAAAACGTCGACCAAACGGCGCAGTTCCCGCAGTCCATTACCTTGCGCACGCCTGCGCTGACGCTAGGTGGGCAGCAGTGGAACAACCTGAGTATTGTCTCCCGGCCGACGGTGAACGGCTCAAAGGTCGAGGCGCAGGGGCGTGAAATTAACGGTTCGTTGACGATGCGCGATAACGCGCCATGGCAGGCGGCTATCCGTTATCTCTATTACAACCCGACCTTTACGGCGTCTAAAACACAGTCGACAAGTACGTCTCCTTTCAGCAGCAGTGGAACGTCGCGCGTGGATTTCAGCAACTGGCCCGATCTCCAGCTGCGCTGTGCGGAGTGCTGGCTGTGGGGACAGAAATATGGCCGTATCGACGGTGATTTTGCTATTCAGGGCAATACGCTGAGCCTCTCTGGTGGGCTGGTGGATACCGGCTTTGGCCGCATGACCGCCGCTGGCGAGTGGGTGAACAAACCGGGTGAACAGCGCACCTCGCTGAAGGGCGATATTAAAGGCAACAAGCTGGACGCAGCGGCTAACTTCTTTGGGATCAGCACGCCGCTTCGCGGATCGTCCTTCGATGTGAATTACGATCTGCACTGGCGCGCGGCACCGTGGCAGCCGGACGTTGCCTCGCTGAACGGTATCCTCAGAACCCGTTTTGGTAAGGGACAAATTGCCGATGTTAGCACCGGTCATGCAGGGCAAATACTGCGCCTGCTGAGCTTTGACGCGCTGCTGCGCAAGCTGCGCTTCGATTTCAGCGATACCTTCAACGACGGTTTCTATTATGACTCCATTCGCGGAACGGCCTGGATCAAGGACGGCGTGATGCATACCGATGATACGCTGCTGGACGGCCTGGAAGCGGACATCGCCATGAAAGGATCAGTAAACCTTGTGCGCCGGGAGCTGGATATGGAAGCGGTTGTTGCCCCGGAAATCTCCGCTACAGTGGGTGTTGCTACCGCTTTTGTGGTCAATCCGATAATCGGCGCGGCGGTATTTGCCGCCAGCAAAGTGCTGGGGCCGCTCTGGAGCAAAGTCTCGATTCTGCGCTACCGCATTACGGGCCCAATCGATAAACCGCAGATTAATGAAGTGCTGCGCCAGCCGCGCAAAGAAGCACAGCAATGATTTGACGTGGGCAGGTAATTGCCTCACTCTCAATAATATTGATTTTATACCGCCACCGGCGGCAACGAACGAGTAGCAATACGATGAGTCTGAACCTGGTAAGTGAACATTTGCTCGCAGCGAACGGCCTGAGCCATCAGGACCTGTTCTCCATTCTTGGTCAACTGACCGAACGCCGCCTCGACTACGGCGATCTCTATTTCCAGTCGAGCTATCACGAATCCTGGGTTTTAGAAGACAGCATCATTAAAGATGGTTCTTATAACATTGACCAGGGCGTCGGCGTGCGCGCCGTCAGCGGCGAAAAAACCGGTTTTGCTTATGCAGACCAGATAAGCCTGGCCGCGCTGGAGCAGAGCGCGCAGGCGGCGCGAACCATTGTGCGTGATACCGGCGACGGTCGCGTGAAAACCCTGGGTGAAGTGCAGCACGCTGCGCTTTATACCAGCATCGACCCACTGCAAAGCATGAGCCGCGAAGAGAAGCTGGACATCCTGCGTCGCGTGGACAAAGTGGCTCGCGCGGCGGATAAACGCGTGCAGGAAGTTTCTGCCAGCCTGAGCGGTGTTTATGAACTGATCCTGGTGGCGGCGACGGACGGTACGCTGGCCGCCGACGTGCGTCCGCTTGTGCGCCTCTCTATCAGCGTGCAGGTGGAAGACGACGGCAAGCGCGAGCGCGGCTCAAGCGGTGGCGGCGGTCGTTTTGGCTACGACTGGTTCCTCGGCGACGTTGACGGCGAAGCGCGCGCGGATGCGTGGGCAAAAGAAGCCGTGCGCATGGCGCTGGTCAACCTGTCTGCCGTGGCGGCACCTGCCGGTACGCTGCCGGTGGTTCTGGGCGCAGGCTGGCCTGGCGTGCTGCTGCACGAAGCGGTCGGTCACGGCCTGGAGGGGGATTTCAACCGTCGCGGGACGTCCGTATTCAGCGGTCAGATGGGGCAGCTTGTCTCCTCCGAGCTGTGTACCGTGGTGGATGATGGCACCATGCTCGACCGTCGCGGCTCGATTTCTATCGACGATGAAGGCACGCCGGGCCAGTACAACGTGCTGATCGAAAATGGCGTACTGAAAGGTTACATGCAGGACAAGCTTAACGCGCGTCTGATGGGCGTTGCGCCAACGGGTAACGGTCGTCGCGAATCCTACGCGCACCTGCCGATGCCGCGCATGACCAACACCTACATGCTGCCGGGTAAATCCACGCCGCAGGAGATTATCGAATCCGTTGATTACGGTATCTTCGCGCCAAACTTTGGCGGCGGCCAGGTGGATATCACCTCCGGTAAATTTGTCTTCTCTACCTCAGAGGCGTATCTGATTGAGAAGGGCAAAGTGACCAAAGCGGTGAAGGGCGCAACCCTGATTGGCTCTGGCATTGAGGCCATGCAGCAGATTTCCATGGTGGGTAACGACCTGAAGCTGGATAACGGCGTGGGCGTCTGCGGTAAAGAAGGTCAGAGCCTGCCGGTAGGCGTGGGCCAGCCAACCCTGAAGGTCGATAACCTGACGGTGGGCGGCACGGCGTAATTTTTTCATTTTCCCCTCACCCTAACCCTCTCCCCAACGGGGAGAGGGGACTGCTCCGTGCCGTCTTTTCTCCCTCGCCCCTTTGGGGAGAGGGCCGGGGTGAGGGGGGAGGCCTACTCTTTCCTTCTTCCCCGCATCCCCTGAAACAGCTCTGCCACTTCCACAAAATAGTCCGTCAGATAGTTAATACAGACCTGCACCTTCAGCGGTAGCTTGTCCTTTTCGGTATAGAGCGCGTACACCGGGCGCGGATCCGACTGGTAGCGCGGGAAGAGGATCTCCAGTTCGCCGCTGTTGATCTCGTTGATCACCCACATCAGCGGCACGTAGGCGATCCCGGCCCCGGCCACCAGCCAGCGTGAGATGGTCATCGGATCGTTGGTCACGAAGCGGCCTTCAGGCAGCAGTTTGGTGGAAAGCCCTTCTGGCGCGATCAGTTCAAATTCGTTATCTGGGCGAACGCTGTATTCCAGCCACGAGTGGTTGCTCAGGTCGGCAGGTTTTTCCGGTACGCCATACTGTGCCAGATAGCTTTTCGAAGCGCAGACCACCATCGGCATGCTGCCCAGTCGACGCGAGAACAGGCTCGAGTCCTGCAATGCGCCAACGCGGATCACCACGTCTAACCCATCGGCAATCAGATCCGGTGCCGGAATACCCGTTACCAGATTAACGGTTAAACCGGGATACTCTTTCAGCATTTCCGCCGTCATGGCAGCGAGAACATTTTGTGCCATAGTTGAAGAACACCCGATACGCAGCGTGCCGATAGGCGTGTTGTTAAAGGCGTAGAGCTGCTCGTGAACATCCTGCACTTCATGCAGCATTCGACGGCAGCCCTGATAGTAAATTTTACCCGCTTCCGTCAGCCCAATGCTGCGGGTGCTGCGGTTGAGCAGCTTCACCTGGAGCTCATCTTCCAGTTTTGACACTGTCTGGCTAATGGATGAGACGCTCATTTGTAGCTGACGTGCTGCGGCGGTAAAAGAGCCTTGCTCAACCACTTTCGCAAAGACGGACATGCGTTTTAGACGTTCCATTATTCACTCTGGCTTAAAAGTGATTTAGATCACATATGATAGATAACAGCATAACAGTTACGTTAATATATTATTAATTACATAACGGCTGCGCCACTCTCGCCCGGCAATTCATGCTCTCCTGCGGCGGCGTGAGCTTAATAATCCAGTAACCTGCATCTCTTTAATCAAGGTCAACATGAGTCTGTTTCCCGTTATCGTGGTGTTCGGTCTGTCGTTCCCACCGATATTTTTCGAGCTTCTTTTATCACTGGCGATCTTCTGGCTGGTGCGCAAGGTGCTGGTCCCTACCGGGATTTATGATTTCGTCTGGCATCCTGCATTGTTTAATACCGCGCTGTATTGCTGCCTGTTCTATTTAATATCGCGCATGTTTGTCTGAGGTTGATGTGAAAACGCTAACAAGAAAAATCTCCCGCACTGCCATCACTATGGCGCTGGTCATCCTGGCGTTCATCGCTATTTTTCGCGCCTGGGTTTATTACACCGAATCCCCGTGGACGCGCGATGCGCGTTTCAGCGCGGAGGTGGTCGCGATAGCGCCCGATGTCGCCGGTCTCATTACGGCGGTCAATGTCCACGATAACCAGCTGGTGAAAAAAGATCAGGTACTGTTCACTATCGACCAGCCGCGCTATCAAAAAGCGCTGGAAGAAGCGGAAGCCGACGTAGCGTATTACAACGCGCTGGCCGCTGAAAAACGCCGTGAAGCAGGACGTCGTAACAAGCTGGGCATCCAGGCCATGTCCCGGGAAGAGATTGATCAGTCCAATAACGTGCTGCAAACCGTGCTGCATCAGCTGGCAAAAGCGCAGGCGACGCGCGATCTGGCGAAGCTCGATCTGGAACGTACCGTTATCCGCGCCCCGTCCGATGGCTGGGTAACCAACCTCAACGTCTATGCGGGTGAGTTTATCACGCGCGGCTCTACGGCCGTGGCGCTGGTGAAACAGAACTCTTTCTACGTCCTCGCCTATATGGAAGAGACCAAGCTGGAAGGCGTGCGTCCGGGCTATCGCGCCGAAATCACGCCGCTCGGCAGCAACCGGGTCCTGAAAGGAACCGTGGACAGCGTGGCCGCGGGGGTGACCAACGCCAGCAGTACCAATGATTCAAAAGGGATGGCGACCGTCGATTCTAACCTCGAGTGGGTTCGTCTGGCGCAGCGCGTACCGGTACGCATTCGTCTGGATGAGCAGCAGAGCAACCTCTGGCCCGCAGGCACCACGGCGACGGTAGTGATCACCGGTGAAAAAGACCGTGATGCCAGCCAGGATTCTATCTTCCGTCAAATCGCCCATCGCCTGCGCGAGTTTGGTTGATCGCTATGGGCATTTTTTCCATCGCCAGCCAGCACATCCGCTTCGCCGTGAAGCTGGCATGCGCCATTGTGCTGGCGCTGTTTGTTGGCTTCCATTTCCAGCTTGAAACGCCGCGCTGGGCTGTTCTGACCGCCGCGATCGTCGCCGCCGGTCCTGCCTTCGCGGCGGGTGGCGAGCCTTACTCCGGGGCAATTCGCTATCGCGGGATGCTGCGTATTATCGGCACCTTTATCGGCTGTATCGCCGCCCTGACCATTATCATCCTGATGATCCGCACGCCGCTGCTGATGCTGATTGTATGCTGTATCTGGGCGGGTTTTTGCACCTGGGTCTCTTCGCTGGTGAAGGTGGAGAACTCGTATGCCTGGGGCCTGGCGGGATATACCGCGCTGATTATTATCATCACCATTCAGAGTGAACCGCTGCTTGCTCCGCAGTTCGCCGTGGAACGTTGCAGCGAGATTGTCATTGGTATCGTCTGCGCGATTGTCGCCGATCTGCTCTTCTCTCCGCGATCCATCAAGCAGGAAGTCGATCGTGAGCTGGACGCGCTGATTGTTGCCCAGTACCAGCTCATGCAACTGTGCATTAAGCACGGCGACAGCGAAGAGGTCGACAAGGCCTGGAGCGCGCTGGTGCGCCGCACGCAGGCGCTGGAAGGGATGCGCAGTAATCTCAATATGGAGTCTTCCCGCTGGGAGCGTGCCAATCGTCGTCTGAAAGCGATCAATACCGTCTCGTTAACGCTGATCACCCAGGCGTGTGAAACCTACCTGATTCAGAACACTCGCCCCGAAGTGGTAACGGATACCTTCCGCGAACTGTTTGATGAGCCTGTGGAGACAGTGCAGGACGTGCATCGACAGCTTAAACGCATGCGTCGTGTGATTGCCTGGACGGGGGAACGGGATACGCCAGTCACCATTTATACCTGGGTTGGCGCCGCAACGCGCTACCTGCTTCTGAAACGCGGCGTGATTAGCAACACCAAAATCAGTGCGGCGGAAGAAGAGGTGTTACAGGGCGAAGTGGTGATCAAACCGGAATCCGCCGAGCGTCATCATGCGATGGTTAACTTCTGGCGTACCACCCTGGCCTGTATACTCGGCACGCTGTTCTGGCTGTGGACCGGCTGGACGTCCGGCAGCGGCGCGATGGTGATGATTGCCGTCGTTACCGCGCTGGCGATGCGTCTGCCCAACCCGCGCATGGTCGCTATTGATTTTCTGTACGGCACCATTGCGGCGTTACCCATTGGCGCGCTCTACTTCCTGGTAATCATCCCCTCGACGCAGCAAAGCATGCTTTTGCTCTGTATCAGCCTGGCGGTGATGGCGTTCTTTATCGGGATTGAGGTACAAAAACGCCGTCTGGGATCGTTAGGTGCGCTGGCGAGTACGATTAACATCCTCGTGCTGGATAACCCGATGACCTTCCATTTCAGCCAGTTCCTGGATAGCGCATTAGGCCAGCTGGTGGGCTGTTTCCTGGCGATGATGGTGATCCTGCTGGTGCGGGATAACTCTCAGGCGCGGACAGGGCGCGTGCTGCTCAATCAGTTTGTGTCGGCCGCCGTATCGTCCTTGACCACCAACACCGCGCGGCGCAAGCAGAACCACCTTCCGGCCCTTTACCAGCAACTGTTCCTGCTGTTGAATAAATTCCCGGGCGATGTCGCTCGCTTCCGTCTGGCGTTAACCATGATTATCGCGCACCAGCGTCTGCGGAACGCGCCAGTGCCGATCAACGACGATTTGTCCGCTTTCCACCGCCAGCTACGGCGAACGGCGGACCATGTGATATCGGCATCCAGTGATGACAAACGTCGCCGCTACTTTAAGCAACTGCTGGAGGAGCTGGATATCTACCAGGAGAAACTGCGAGTCTGGGAAGCCCCGCCGCAGGTTACCGAGCCGGTAGAGCGGCTGGTGTTTATGCTGCACCGCTACCAGAATGCGCTGACAGACAGCTAACGAAGAGAAAACCGACGCCAAAAGCGTCGGTTTTTTTGTGGCTATACTTATTCTTGCAGGTTCAAACATTCAGGAAGGGAGGACACATGACAACCCAGGCTCTTCAGGACAGTATTCTTTTTCAGACCGGGTATCTGGTTAACGGTATCTGGAAAACACTCGACACCACGTTTGATGTGCTAAACCCGGCCACGGGCGAGGTGGTTGCGAAAGTGGCGAAAGCAGGGAAAGCCGAAACCGAAGAGGCCATTGCGGCCGCGACGAAAGCCTTTCCCGCATGGCGCGCAAAAACGGCAAAAGAGCGTTCCACGATCCTCTATCGCTGGTATGAACTGATTATCGAGAACAAAAGCTGGCTCGGGCGGCTGATGACCACCGAGCAGGGCAAGCCGCTGAAAGAGGCTGAGGGCGAGGTGGACTACGCTGCCAGCTTTATTCAGTGGTTTGCGGAGCAGGCCAAGCGCGCTAACGGTGAAATCATTCCTCCGGTTAAACCCGGCTCCCGTATTCTGGCCACTCGTGAACCTGTTGGGGTGGTTGCTGCTATCACGCCATGGAATTTCCCGATGGCTATGCTCACCCGTAAGCTCGGCCCGGCGCTGGCAGCAGGATGTACCGGCGTCATCAAGCCTGCAAACAACACGCCGCTGAGCGCCTTTGCGCTGCTGACGCTGGCGAAGCAGGCCGGTGTGCCGGATGGTGTGCTGAATGCGGTCGCGGGGAGCACCTCAGAAATTAGTGACGCCATTATGGCCAGCCATGACGTGCGCAAAATCTCGTTTACGGGGTCAACCGCCGTCGGGAAAACGCTGGTTCGCAATTCCGCTGAGACCATGAAAAAGGTATCGATGGAGCTGGGCGGCAATGCGCCGTATATCGTTTTCGAGGACGCGGATATTGAGGCCGCCGTCAAAGGCGCCATCGCCAATAAATTCCGTAACGCCGGGCAGGTCTGCGTCAGCGTAAACCGTTTCTATATTCAGGAGACGGTCTATGACAAGTTTGTCAATCAGCTTGCCGATGCGGTGAAGGCGCTGAAGGTGGGTAACGGTCTGGACGAGGGCGTCGTTGTCGGCCCGCTGATTGAGCCTTCGGCTGTCGAGAAAGTCCGTGAGCACGTCGAAGATGCGGTAGCGAAGGGGGCCACGGTGCTGGCTGGGGGTAAACCGCACGAACTTGGCGGCAACTTCTGGATGCCAACCGTACTCGGTGACTGCCATGAAGGCATGAAGCTGGCAGAAGAAGAGACCTTTGGTCCCGTTGCCGCCTGCTTCCGCTTCACGTCGGAAGACGAAGTGGTTATGCGCGCTAACAATACGCCTTACGGGCTGGCGGCCTACTTTTATACCCAGAATCTCTCGCGCGTGTTCCGCGTCTCACAGGCCATTGAGAGCGGCATGATCGGAATTAATGAATGTGCGGTCTCGACCGAGCTGGGTCCGTTTGGGGGCGTAAAAGAGTCCGGGCTGGGGCGCGAGGGGTCCGTGCTGGGGCTGGAGGAGTTTCTGGAAGTTAAAACCCTGCATATCGGGGGCTTATAATAGACAGGGCGGCATCTGCCGCCCGCCTGTACCGGGTGGCTGGCAATGAAAATTTATACCTTTGATTTTGACGAAATTGATAGTCAGGAAGACTTCTACCGCGAGTTTATCCGGGCGTTCGACCTGGAGCGGGGCAGCGTAAACAATCTTGATATGCTGTGGGATGTGGTTACCGGCGACAGGCTGCCGTTACCGCTGGAGATCGAATTTACCCATCTGCCTGAAAAACTGCGCAGACGCTTTGGCGCATTGATTTTATTGTTTGATGAAGCGGAGGAGGAGCTGGAAGGGCAACTGCGTTTCAACGTGCGCCAGTGATAAAAAAGCCCCTGACCGGGAGGTCAGGGGCAAGTCGTATGATGAGATACGACGAGGGTTTATTTGTACAGTTCTGCGGTAGCGTGCCAGTGGTCGCCACTGCGCGCTTCGATGATGCGATAAGATGACGCACCCTGTTCTTCCGCTTTTTTGTTCAGCATTTCGTGCATGTCCATCGGAGAAGTACCGATGGCACCAACAGAAACGGTCCCGATAGCCTGACGGGATTGTGCCTGTTCGGCGTTAATAGTGTCGGCTGCAAACGCACCGAATGACAGGACTGACAGTACGCTCAGGGCAGCTACAGTGGTTTTAATTTTCATGATTATTTACCTCGTCAATTATTTTACTGGGGTCTTTGTTCTGTGACCCTCATCACAAAATCAAGTATACACTAATCACGGAAAAAATTAATACCAGACTAATGGTTTCGCCTGTTATTACGTGTTAAAAACATCATTTTTTATAACGGGAATGAATAAAAAAGGGCGTTACTCTGCAGGTGTTATGATTTTTTATTATGTAAATCAATTGGATAGGCGGCTTTGATTTTTAGTGCGATTTTACGGCAGATCATTCACTGAATGAATGTTAACAGGCGGTAAAAAGCACTATTTGCAAAAGCAGCAGGCAGAGAAAAGCAGGGTAAAACGAGGCGGCCGCAGAATGATCCCCGTAGCCAGGCGCTACGGGGCAGAAGATTACAGCTCCTGTTCGAACAGGACCAGAATCGCTTCGTAGAGGTCTTTCACCGAGAAACCATTTGCCGGGGTCGTAAAAATGGTGTCATCGCCAGCGATGGTCCCGAGGATCCCCTCTGCTTTACCCAGCGAGTCCAGCAGGCGGGCAATCAGCTGGGCTGCACCCGGGCTGGTGTGGATCACGACCACGGCATCGTTATAGTCAATGTCCAGAACCAGGTTTTTCAGCGGGCTGGAGGTCGTTGGCACGCCAAGTTCAGCAGGCAGGCAATAAACCATCTCCATTTTGGCGTTGCGCGTACGCACTGCACCAAACTTGGTTAACATGCGGGAGACCTTCGACTGATTGATGTTGTCGAAGCCTTGCTCCTGCAACGCCTGAACAATTTCTCCCTGAGAACTGAATTTCTCTTCTTTGAGTAGCGCTTTAAACGCTTTCACTAATTCTTCTTGCTTAGACGAGCTTCGCATAAGTCACCCGGAATATGACGATAGAAACAACATTATTATGCATGTGGATGAATTTTTATGCAAATTATCTACCTGGCACCAGGCTGAAATAATGTTATGAAAGGGAGAGATTTTATCAGATTTCGTTATCAGAAAACATGCCTGGGTCACGCCGCGCAAATAAGCTTAAAAGTAAATTAAATGTTATCAAAATGATGTTGTTTTGGTGGCGTGGCAGGGTGTATTGTAACCCCCTCTTAATTCGTTGTTGCCCACAGCCTGATAGCATTCGGGTGAAGGTCAAAGACGTGCGACCTCAAATTCTTTAGCGATGAAAATTGTAATTAATGACGTGCTGAATTATGGTCGCCGCAACGGAGTTACAGATACTTAAGTTAACCATAATAAGGAGTTTAGGATGAAAGTCGCAGTCCTCGGCGCTGCTGGTGGTATCGGCCAGGCGCTTGCCCTACTACTGAAAACCCAACTGCCTTCAGGCTCAGAACTCTCCCTGTACGATATTGCTCCGGTAACCCCAGGTGTGGCGGTTGACCTGAGCCACATCCCGACAGCTGTGAAAATCAAAGGCTTCTCCGGTGAAGATGCGCGTCCTGCGTTGCAGAATGCCGATGTGGTGCTGATCTCCGCGGGTGTTGCACGTAAACCGGGTATGGATCGTTCAGACCTGTTCAACGTCAACGCGGGCATCGTGAAAAACCTGGTTCAGCAGATCGCTGAAACCTGCCCGAAAGCGTGCATCGGTATCATCACCAACCCGGTGAACACCACCGTTGCCATCGCAGCAGAAGTGCTGAAGAAAGCGGGCGTTTACGACAAGAACAAACTGTTCGGCGTAACTACGCTGGATATCATCCGTTCCAATACCTTCGTGGCTGAGCTGAAAGGCAAGCAGCCAACGGAAGTGGAAGTGCCGGTTATCGGCGGACACTCTGGCGTGACCATCCTGCCTCTGCTGTCGCAGATCCCGGGCGTGAGCTTCACCGAGCAGGAAGTGGCTGACCTGACCAAACGTATTCAGAATGCAGGCACCGAAGTGGTGGAAGCGAAGGCGGGTGGCGGTTCTGCAACCCTGTCTATGGGCCAGGCGGCGGCGCGTTTCGGCCTGTCTCTGGTTCGCGCGCTGCAGGGCGAGAAAAACGTGGTTGAATGCGCTTACGTAGAAGGCGACGGTGAACACGCGCGCTTCTTCTCTCAGCCGCTGCTGCTGGGTAAAAACGGCGTTGAAGAGCGTAAGTCTATCGGCACGCTGAGCGCGTTTGAGCAAAACGCGATGGAAGGCATGCTGGATACGCTGAAGAAAGACATCACGCTGGGCGAAGAGTTCGTTAACAAGTGATCTTGTCCCGGTAAAAAAAACGGAGCGCTAAGCTCCGTTTTTTTATGCCCGTCAGTTAGTGGCCGGGTATTCCTGGATGGTGACCTGAATCGTGAGCTTCTTGTCATTACGCATGACTTCTACGGGGATGATAGAGCCCGGTCGAATTTCCGCCACCTGGTCCATCGTTTCCAGCGCAGAGACCGCCGGCGTGCCGTTGACGGAAAGAATAACGTCGTTCACCTGGATACCTGCATTGGCCGCCGGGCCGCCAGGCGCCACTTCGTTGACCACAATCCCCTGGATCTGATCGATACCACCGCCCTGCGTATGCATCGGCGCGATTTCACGCCCGCCAATACCGATGTAGCCACGGATCACGCGGCCATCGCGGATCAGCTTGTCCATGATCTTAGTCGCCAGCTGGAACGGAATGGCAAAGCCAATCCCTTCCGGTGTTTCGCCATCGTTGCTCTTGTCGAAGGAGAGGGTGTTAATGCCCATCAGTTCGCCCAGAGAGTTCACCAGCGCACCGCCGGAGTTACCGTGGTTGATCGAGGCATCGGTTTGCAGGAAGTTCTGCCGCCCTGACGGGTTCAGTCCAATTCGACCTGTCGCGCTGATGATCCCCTGAGTGATGGTCTGGCCCAGGTTATACGGGTTACCGATCGCCAGCACCACATCGCCGATATGCGGCGTTCGTTTGCGATTAATCGGGATAGTCGGCAGACCGCCCGTGGCGTTGATCTTCAGCACCGCCAGATCGGTCAGGCTGTCCGACCCCACCAGCAGGGCTTCAAACACGCGGCCATCCTGCAAGGCGACGATAATCTGGTCGGCATCGTTGATCACGTGTTTATTGGTGATGATGTAACCCCGGTCATCCATGATCACACCGGAACCGAGCGTGCGGATCTCCAGCTGGTTATGAGCGGAACTGTTAAGCCCGCGGTTATAGACGTTAACCACGGCGGGGGCGGCACGGCGTACCGCCTGATTGTACGTTGCAGGCGTTTCATCCGTGCTGTCGAACTGAGGAGCCGACAGTTTGTTGAACTGGCGTAAAGATGGCATAGCCACCAGCAGCAGACCGGCAACGATCAAACCAATGACAATTGAACGAAAGAGCTTTAAAAGCATGATGCGTGTGTCGTTAAAAAAGGAACGGTTTGCAGCATAACATGAGTTATCCGGACATCACACGCAGCGGCGATGCCCGGAGTCGCAAATGGTTAACGCAGTAAAATGTAGAGGGTGTCGTTGCCACGGATAATTTGCAGGGCAATGACCGCCGGTTTACTCTCCAGCACCTTACGCATTTCGGCAATAGACTGCACGCGAGTGCGGTTCACGCCCACGATCACGTCGTCCTGATGTAAACCTGCCTGCGCGGCCGGGCTGCTCTTCTCAACGGCAGTGACAGAAATGCCTTTCGTGCCGTCTTTAAGCTGACCGTCGCTCAGCGTTGCGCCCTGTAGCGCCGGGGAGATCTGTTCTGCACTGGCGGAAGAAGAGGTGCTCTTGTCCAGTGTCACCTCCACGGTCAGCGGTTTGCCCTCGCGGATCAGGCCCAGCTTCACTTTAGCGCCAGGCTCCGTGGTGGCAATACGCGAACGTAATTCAGCGAAGCTGCTCAGCGGTTTATCGTTCAGGCTGACAATAACGTCACCGGATTTCACGCCCGCTTTCGCAGAGCCTGAGTTGGGCAGCACTTCGCTGACAAACGCCCCGCGCTGGACGTTGAGCTTAAAGGCTTTGGCGATATCGGCGCTCATCTCCATGCCTTTAATGCCCAGCAGCCCGCGCTTAACCTCGCCAAACTGTATCAGCTGTTGAGACAGGGTTTTCGCCATGTTACTCGGAATGGCAAAACCAATCCCGATGCTGCCGCCGCCTGGTGCGAGGATAGCGGTATTAATGCCGATCAGTTCGCCGTTCAGGTTAAGCAGCGCACCGCCGGAGTTGCCCCGGTTGATGGAGGCATCGGTCTGGATGAAATTTTCCAGCCCTTCGAGATTCAGGCCGCTGCGCCCCAGGGCAGAGACAATCCCGGAGGTGGCGGTCTGCCCTAAACCGAACGGATTACCGACCGCGACGGCAAAATCACCCACGCGCAGCTTATCGGAATCGGCGATGGCGATCTGGGTCAGGTTGCTGGGGTTTTGCACCTGTAGCAGGGCGATATCACTCTGATCGTCACCGCCGATCAGTTTGGCGTCAAACTCCCGGCCATCGTTCAGCTGAACGCTGATTTTATCAGCCTGGCTGATCACGTGGTTATTGGTCAGGATATAGCCTTTGGCCGCGTCGATAATCACGCCCGAACCAAGGCCTTCAAACGGCTGAGCCTGCTGATCCGGCGCCTCTTCGCCAAAATATTTCTTCAGCTCTTCGGGAATACGCTGGCTTTGGCGTGCCGTCCCTTCCACCTGAACGCTGACTACCGCAGGCAGGACTTTTTCAAGCATCGGCGCAAGGCTGGGAATGGCTTCTTGTCCTGGCACCTGCGAAGGTAGTGCCGCACTGGCGGGGAAGGACGCCGAGAGAGATAACCCGACACTTAACGCTAAGGCGCTCAACAGCTGGTTTTTTTTCTTCATCGATGCTGACTCTCGTATCCTGGAATGAAAAAGAACGGCCCCAAAAACATCTTGATGTTATTGAATTTTCAACCGCTGAACAATGAGGTGTTTGACTAAATAATAGCTGGGGACGGGAAGAAAGGACGGGCGCATAAGGTGCGCCCGTAAAATTTATTCAGGTTGTGCGATTAATCGCGTTTTACGCCACCGCGCAGCAGGCCGGACGCGCCGTCTGAATAGTCGCGTGGCATCTGAACCGGTGCCTGATCGTTACCGGCCTCAGAGTCCGCCAGACGATTGCGGAAGGGGTTGCTCTCCGCGGTCATTTCCGGCAGCAGGCTGCTGGAGCTTTTCGCCATGTGCTGGTAGAGCTGGCGATAATCTGTCGCCATGTTGTCCAGCAGCTCAGCGCTACGGGCAAAGTGGCTGACCAGCTCTTCGCGGTATTCTTCCAGTTCGGCTTTGTTCTTTTCCAGTTCGTATTGCAGTGACTGCTGCTGACGCAATTTGCGGTTACCGAAACGCATGGCCACAGCACCAATGATGATGCCGACGACTAAACCGATTAGCGCATATTCCCAGGTCATGAACTTCTCCCGTTGTCTTGTTGTTCCGTAGGGTGTTGGCTCGGCTCCTGCCTGTGCCTGATTATGCCACTATAACCGCTATTTCCGCAGAAGTGGAATCCTGACGTATCATCGCGTAGTGTAGAACGGCCTTTTTTTCATCAGCCACGACCGCTGATGAGGTTTAACTAAAGGAATAACAATAACATCATGCAAAACCTGTCCCCATCATCGCGTTACCAACTCGCCCTGAGTGAGGGCACACACCAGCCGGATGATGTCCAGCGTGAAGCGGTAAACCGCCTGGACACGATTTACCAGGAGCTTCTGGCGAAACCCGCCGATGCGGTGCAGAGCAGTGGGCTGAAGGCGGCATTCGGCCGTTTACTGGGCAAAAAAGAGCCCACGGTAAACGCACCGGTTCGTGGCTTATATATGTGGGGCGGCGTTGGACGGGGTAAGACCTGGCTGATGGACATGTTCTACCAGAGCCTGCCCGGTACGCGTAAGCAGCGTCTGCACTTTCACCGTTTTATGCTCCGGGTCCATGAAGAGCTGACGGCGCTCCAGGGCGAAACCGACCCGCTGGAAATCGTGGCGGACCGCTTCAAGGCGGAAACGGACGTACTCTGCTTCGACGAATTCTTTGTTTCCGATATTACGGACGCGATGCTGTTGGGGGGGCTGATGAAAGCGCTGTTTGCGCGTGGGATCACCCTGGTGGCGACCTCAAATATCCCGCCGGATGAGCTTTATCGCAACGGTCTCCAGCGGGCGCGTTTCCTGCCAGCCATAGATGCCATTAAGCAGTACTGCGACATCATGAATGTCGACGCTGGCGTCGACTATCGTTTGCGCACGCTGACGCAGGCGTACCTGTGGCTTTCACCGCTGAACGCCGACACAGCCAGCGAGATGGATAAACTCTGGCTGGCGCTGGCAGGGGCGCCGCGGGATAACGCACCAGCGCTGGAGATTAATCATCGTCCGTTGCCGACGCTTGGCGTAGAGAACCAGACGCTGGCCGTCTCGTTTGCAACGCTCTGCGTGGACGCCCGCAGCCAGCATGACTACATTGCGCTTTCGCGACTGTTCCATACCGTTATGTTATGGGATGTGCCCGTCATGACCCCTCTCATGGAGAGCGAAGCGCGCCGCTTCATCGCGCTGGTGGACGAGTTTTATGAGCGCCACGTCAAGCTGGTAGTCAGTGCCGAGGTGCCTTTATATGAGATCTATCAGGGCGAGCGCCTGAAGTTTGAGTTCCAGCGCTGCCTGTCGCGCCTGCAAGAGATGCAGAGCGAAGAGTACCTTAAGCGTGAGCATATGCCATAAATGCTACCCTCTCCCCGTGGGCTGAGGGATCCCCAGTAATTTTTTTATGCAGAAGCAATAAAGTTGCTTTCTAAATGACTGAGGGCTGTCAGCGA
>NZ_JADBPZ010000035.1:0-44441 GCF_014893445.1 Enterobacter cloacae complex sp. P29RS
TTTTGGAAGGAAAGAACCCAGATCAATTTATCTTTTTTTGGGGTACATCTATTCGAAAAGAATTTTTTAATATAAAAAAGATATATAATAAAAAAACTATAGCGCCAGAATTTATCTTAGATGTTGCTACGTACCCTATTAGAGATTATGCCACGAAAAAAACACCTAAGTTTCTTTTATGGTTCGACACGCTTTATTTTAATTCGTTCGATAAAGTGTTATCACATTCAAAAATAATGGATCTTTTTTTATCAAAGCAATTGTCAGTAAAAGAAAAAATCATAAATAGATTCATTTGCTCTTTTCCAAAGTCAGCCTATTATAATAGAAAAGATTCTCGAAAAATTAACTCACTTAAAAAAATTATATTTCTTGGTACGTTAAATGGGGAATCATCTATAAACAACATATCTTCCGACGTTTTGCAGTTGGCTAACTCAGGAGTTGAAGTCTACATACAAAATAGTCGTGATTCTAATATCGCACATCCCAATGTGAAAACTTTTGAGCCGTTTAGTTTCGAAGAAATAATTGAAGGTAAGCTATCTAATTTTTGCGCAGGTTTTGACGGGGTATTAGTTGCATATGGCCCTATGTCAAAGCTGAGAGAGGATTTAACATATCCTACAAGATATGCTTTAGCTCTACTCCAAAATTTACCAATTTTTATACAAGCGGGTAGATTTTCATCATTGATGGAAATCACAGCACAAAATTTGAAAAATCGTATCGTATATTATAGCGACGTAAAAGAGATAGTAAATTATACACTCGAAATTGAGGATCTTTCAGCTGATATTAACGACTGTATGGAGAATAAGCTGAAAACGTTATTAGACAAGGATTATGTGCTTAAATGAACATTGACGATATTAAAATAAGTATCATTACTCCAACTTTTAATTCGGGTTCGACTATAGTAGAAACTTACAATTCTATTTCGAAACAAACCCATGAGAATTGGGAATGGCTTGTAACAGATGACTGCTCAAGTGATGATACGATAAATATTCTAAGCTCTATTTGCGAAAAAGATTCAAGGGTTAGAGTATTCAAGAATTCGACGAATTCCGGTGCCGCAGTTACTAGAAATAATTCACTTTCGAATGTTTCTGGGGATTTTATAACTTTCATTGACAGTGATGATTTGTGGTTTTCATCAAAACTTGAAAAGCAGCTAAACTTTATGATTGTTAATGAATTAGATTTTACGTTTACTGCGTATGAACTTGTTGATGCACAAGGAAATCCTTTAGGCAAAGTAGTGGACTTGCAAGGTGATAATTTCAGCGTTAATTATTCGGATATGCTTAAAAAAAAGGCGACACTAGGATGTTCGACTGTAATGATCAAAAAGAACGCTTTTTCAGATTTTTCCATGCCATTAATTAGAACGGGCCAAGATTATGCGCTTTGGTTAAAATTATTGAAGTCTGGCAAAAAAGCACATCTGCTAAATGAAATATTAACTCGCTATCGAATCCTACCAAACTCTATATCCCGTAATAAGTTTAAAAAAAGTCAGCGGCAATGGAATATATACAGGGAAATTGAAAATTTGTCTGTATTACAAAGTGCTTATTGTTTTTGCTTTTATGCTTGGCGCGCTATATTCCGTAAATAATATCTTTGCTCGTACCGTTGGATTCATTTTTGGTGCAAAAATTGACTAATTACTTGAGGCTTGATTTTTCATTTATTAAGCAAAAAATGATAAATTTGTAACTATCATAATAAGAACACTTTAGGTTAATATCTACTATACATTTCAAGCCGCACACAGTCGCGGCGACCACACCTGACAGGAGTATGTAATGTCCAAGCAACAGATCGGCGTTGTCGGTATGGCAGTGATGGGGCGCAACCTGGCGCTCAACATCGAAAGCCGTGGTTATACCGTCTCCGTTTTCAACCGCTCCCGTGATAAGACCGAAGAAGTCATCGCTGAGAATCCAGGCAAGAAACTGGTTCCTTTCTATACGGTTAAAGAGTTCGTTGAGTCTCTGGAAACACCTCGTCGTATCCTGTTAATGGTGAAAGCGGGCGCAGGTACCGACGCTGCTATCGATTCACTTAAACCTTATCTGGATAAAGGCGACATCATTATTGATGGCGGCAACACCTTCTTCCACGATACCATTCGTCGTAACCGTGAATTGTCCGCGGAAGGCTTCAACTTCATTGGTACCGGCGTTTCCGGTGGTGAAGAAGGTGCACTGAAAGGTCCATCTATCATGCCTGGCGGCCAGAAAGAAGCGTACGAACTGGTCGCTCCTATCCTGACTAAAATTGCAGCCGTGGCTGAAGACGGCGAGCCGTGCGTGACCTATATCGGTCCTGATGGTGCTGGCCACTATGTGAAGATGGTTCACAACGGCATTGAATACGGCGATATGCAGCTGATTGCTGAAGCCTACTCTCTTCTGAAAGGCGGCCTGAACCTCTCCAACGAGGAGCTCGCAGAGACCTTCACCGAGTGGAACAAAGGCGAGCTGAACAGCTACCTGATCGACATCACCAAAGATATCTTCACCAAGAAAGATGAAGAAGGTAAATACCTGGTTGATGTGATTCTGGATGAAGCTGCGAACAAAGGTACCGGTAAATGGACCAGCCAGAGCTCTCTGGATCTGGGTGAGCCATTATCCCTGATCACCGAATCCGTATTTGCACGTTATATATCTTCTCTGAAAGAGCAGCGTGTTGCAGCGTCTAAAGTGCTGTCTGGTCCTCAGGCCAAACCAGCCGGTGATAAAGCGGAGTTCGTTGAGAAAGTCCGCCGTGCTCTCTACCTGGGTAAAATCGTTTCTTATGCGCAGGGCTTCTCCCAGCTTCGCGCGGCATCTGACGAGAACAACTGGGACCTGAACTACGGTGAGATTGCGAAGATCTTCCGTGCTGGCTGTATCATTCGTGCACAGTTCCTGCAAAAAATCACCGATGCCTATGCAGAAAATGCAGGTATCGCAAACCTTCTGTTGGCACCGTACTTTAAGCAAATTGCAGACGAATATCAGCAGGCGCTGCGTGATGTGGTTGCGTACGCGGTGCAGAATGGTATCCCGGTTCCTACCTTCTCCGCTGCGGTGGCGTACTACGACAGCTATCGTGCTGCCGTTCTGCCAGCGAACCTGATTCAGGCACAGCGTGACTACTTCGGTGCGCATACCTATAAGCGTACGGATAAAGAAGGTGTGTTCCACACCGAATGGCTGGATTAATCTGATTTAACTCAGTCTGATAGCATGGCCCGGTGAGTCTCACCGGGCTTTTTTTATCGCTTTCAGGCCCATGTTGACTTACTTTCCCCAGCCCACTCCTTTTATTGCCGCATAAATCACTACGTTTATCCCTTTCTGAAGCAAGGCATTCGTCTTGACAGTCCCTCAACTTAAGAGGTAAAAACCTCAACAGTTGTTTATTGCGGGGGTGTGCTTACGCCTCCAGAAACTCAAACTTGAAGAAGTTAAACGAATGAAAATAACTATCTCCGGAACAGGCTATGTTGGTCTCTCAAACGGTATCCTGATCGCACAAAACCATGAAGTGGTTGCATTGGATATCGTGCAGGCAAAAGTGGACATGCTTAACCAGAAGAAGTCCCCGATCGTCGATAAAGAGATTGAAGAGTACCTGGCGACCAAACCGCTGAACTTCCGCGCAACCACGGACAAAGAAGACGCTTACCGCGATGCGGATTTTGTCATCATTGCCACGCCGACCGACTACGATCCCAAAACTAACTACTTCAATACCTCAACCGTTGAAGCGGTGATCAAAGACGTTACGTCAATCAACCCTAATGCGGTGATGATCATCAAGTCGACGATTCCAGTAGGCTTCACCAAATCTATCAAAGAAGAGTTGGGTATTGATAATGTCTTCTTCTCGCCGGAGTTTCTACGCGAGGGCAGGGCGTTATACGATAACCTGCACCCATCCCGTATCGTGATTGGCGAGCGTTCCGAGCGTGCAGAGCGTTTTGCTGCCTTGCTCCAGGAAGGCGCCATTAAAAAAGACGTGCCGGTGCTGTTCACCGATTCCACCGAGGCAGAAGCGATTAAGCTTTTCGCTAACACCTATCTGGCCATGCGCGTGGCTTACTTCAACGAGCTGGACAGCTATGCCGAGAGTTTAGGTCTGAATACCCGTCAGATCATCGAGGGCGTGTGCCTCGACCCGCGTATCGGTAACCACTACAACAACCCGTCATTTGGTTACGGCGGCTACTGTCTGCCAAAAGACACCAAGCAACTGCTGGCTAACTATCAGGCGGTGCCGAACAACCTGATTTCCGCCATTGTGGATGCCAACCGCACGCGTAAAGACTTCATCTCAGATTCTATTCTCGCGCGTCAGCCGAAAGTGGTGGGCGTGTATCGCCTGATCATGAAGAGCGGTTCCGATAACTTCCGCGCTTCTTCCATTCAGGGGATCATGAAGCGTATTAAGGCGAAGGGCGTACAGGTCATTATTTATGAACCGGCCATGCAGGAAGACGAGTTCTTCCATTCACGTGTGATCCGCGATCTGGATGCATTTAAGAAAGAAGCGGATGTAATTATCTCCAACCGTATGGCGGAAGAGCTGGCGGACGTGAAAGATAAAGTCTATACCCGCGATTTGTTCGGCAGCGACTGATTAAAATCGTGATATAAAAAAACCCGGCAATCTGCCGGGTTTTTGTTTTTAAACGTTATAGAAGTTGCGGTACCAGTCGACGAAGTTTTTCACGCCTTCTTTGACTGAGGTTTGTGGTTTAAACCCAATAACGTCATACAGCGCTTTGGTGTCCGCACTGGTCTCCAGCACGTCCCCCGGCTGGATCGGCATCATATTTTTCACCGCTTCTTTGCCCAGCGCCTCTTCAAGGGCAGTGATGTAATCCATCAGTTCGACAGGTGAACTGTTACCGATGTTATACACGCGATACGGGGCAGAGCTGGTTGCTGGCGAACCGGTTTCGACTGTCCAGTCTGCGTCGGCCTGAGGAATGACGTCCTGTAGGCGAATAATCGCCTCCGCAATATCATCAATATAGGTGAAGTCGCGCTTCATCTTGCCGTAGTTGTAGACGTCGATGCTGTTGCCTTCAATCATGGCTTTGGTGAATTTGAACAGCGCCATGTCCGGGCGGCCCCAGGGGCCATAGACGGTAAAGAAGCGCAGGCCAGTGGTCGGCAGATTGTACAGATGCGAATAGGTATGCGACATCAGCTCATTGGCTTTTTTGGTTGCCGCATACAGGGAAACCGGATGGTCTACGGAGTCGTCAGTAGAAAACGGCATCTTACGGTTGAGGCCGTATACAGAGCTGGATGAAGCATACAGAAGATGCTGAACCTTATTGTGGCGACAGCCTTCCAGCACGTTCAGGTGACCTACCAGGTTCGCATCCGCGTAGGCATGCGGGTTTTCCAGCGAGTAACGCACGCCCGCCTGGGCGGCAAGATGGATCACGCGGTCAAATCTTTCATTGGCGAAGAGCGCAGCCATGCCCTCGCGGTCCGCTAAGTCCAGCTTGTGGAAGGTGAAACTCTCGGATTTGAGCAGATCGAGGCGAGCGAGCTTGAGGCTAGGGTCATAGTAATCATTCAGATTATCAATCCCAACAACTTCATGCCCTGCATCAAGCAGGCGCTTGCTGACATGAGAACCGATAAAGCCCGCCGCGCCCGTAACCAGAAATTTCATAGCTTCCCTCATTTACAGTGTTCTTGTTGATGTCCCAGGACATCAGAATCCGACTATGATAGCGCGTCGTACTTCACTTACATAACCCATCTTTCCGATATAACTCATCGGATTCTTATAGAAAATTCCGCAGCAACGGATACACTATGGAAACAAGATTATGTTTGCCCTTTTTCATCTGTTAGGGATTGTATGACGCACAATAACGATAACCTGGTCACACGCAACAATGACCCGGAGCAAATTGATTTACTGGATTTAGTGCTACAGCTGTGGCGTGGTAAGTGGGTAATAGGGGCATTTATTGCTGCTTTTATCGTTCTCGCTGTTATTTATATTACTGTAGCCAAAGAGAAATGGACGTCATCTGCTATCATAGCCCAGCCTGATGCGGCACAGATCGCCACCTATTCCAATGCTTTGAATATCCTCTATGGCGGCGCAGCTCCTGCGATGTTGGACATTCAAACTCGTGCCATTGGACGTTTCAATTCATCTTTCTCAGCATTAGCACAAGCGCTTGATAATCAAGAAGAGCCTGAGAAACTGACGATTGAACCGACTGTTAAAGGGCAGGGATTACCCTTAACGGTGACCTATCAGGGCGAATCGGCTGAAGCGGCACAAAAACAACTCGCTCAGTACATTCAGCAGGTTGACGAACAGACCGCTAAAGAATTGACGCTTGATCTCAGGGACAACCTGAAACAACAAATCACAACCCTCAACGACTCCCTCCAGAATCAGGAGAAAGTCGCGCAGGAGCAAAAAGATTTGCGTATCAAACAAATTTCTGAGGCGCTTAAGAACGCGGAAGCCGCGAAAATTAGCACACCGCAGCTTCAACAGACTCAGGATGTTACTCAGGAAACCATGTTCTTGCTCGGCACGGTTGCGCTGAAATCTATGGTTGATAACGAAGCGTCCCGCCCGCTGGTCTTTCCTGGGGCTTACTATCAGACCAAAAAGAATTTATTTGATATTCAAAACCTCAACGTTAACCCAGACACTGTACACGTCTATCGTTACGTTATGAAACCTAATCTGCCTATTCGCCGCGATAGCCCGAAAAAGGCCATCACCCTCATCCTTGCCGTACTGCTCGGCGGGATCATCGGTTCTGCTGTCGTCCTTGGCCGTAACGCGCTAAGAAACTACAAACCAAGAGCCTGATTTATACACAAAAAAAGACCGGGTCTCCCCGGCCTTTTTTTATTTATGCCGTTTCCGCAGATTCTCAATCACCGTCGTTAAATCCAGCTCCTGATCCTGAAGCAGCACCAGCAAGTGATACATCAAATCCGACGCTTCGTTCGTCAGCTCCTCCCGATCATGCACGGTGGCCGCCAGCGCCGTTTCAACGCCTTCTTCACCCACTTTCTGCGCAATCCGTTTGGTGCCGCTGGCGTACAGCTTCGCCGTGTATGAGCTCTCGGGATCCGCTGATTTACGCTCTGCCAGCAATTGTTCCAGCTGATAGAGGAACAGCCACTGATGGCTCGCCTCGCCGAAGCAGCTGCTGGTGCCTTTGTGGCAGGTCGGCCCAATCGGGTTGACCAGCACCAGCAGGGTGTCGTTGTCGCAGTCTGGCGTAATGCTGATCACATTCAGGAAGTGACCCGAAGTTTCCCCTTTCGTCCACAGGCGCTGTTTGGTGCGCGAGAAAAATGTCACCTTGCCGCTGTCGAGCGTTTTTGCCAGTGCCTCCTGGTTCATGTATCCCAGCATCAGCACTTCGCCTGAAACGGCATGCTGTACAACCACCGGCAGTAATCCGTCAGTTTTTTCCCAGTCCAGCTGCGCCTGTTGTTGCTCTGTTAACATACCCTGATCTCCACGCCCTGGTCGGCCAGGTACGTTTTTAACTCACCAATATTGATAATCTGTTTGTGGAACACGGAAGCGGCCAGCGCGCCGTCTACGTTCGCATCGCGGAAGGCTTCAAGGAAGTGTTCCATGGTGCCCGCGCCGCCGGAGGCAATCAGCGGAACCTGGCACACCGCGCGCACTTTTTTCAGCTGCTCGAGGTCGTAACCGTTACGAACGCCGTCCTGGTTCATCATGTTCAGAACGATTTCACCCGCACCGCGTTTTTGCACTTCCTGCACCCAGTCCAGCGTCTCCCATTGGGTGACGCGCGTGCGGCTTTCATCTCCGGTGTACTGGTTGACATGATATTTTCCCGTTGCGGCATCAAACCAGGTGTCGATCCCCACGACAATGCACTGCACGCCAAAGCGATCCGCCAGACGCGTAATCAGCTCCGGGTCGGCCAGGGCAGGGGAGTTAATGGAAATTTTATCCGCTCCGAAAGAGAGAATTTTCGCCGCATCGTCAGCAGATTTAATCCCGCCCGCCACGCAGAAGGGTATATCAATCACCTCTGCCACGCGCGCCACCCAGCTTTTGTCCACCACACGGCCATCGCTGGAGGCGGTGATCTCGTAAAATACCAGTTCGTCTGCGCCTTCTTCAGCATAGCGCTTAGCCAGGGGAACGATGTCGCCAATGATCTCGTGGTTGCGGAACTGCACGCCTTTTACAACCTGACCATCACGCACGTCCAGGCAGGGAATTATCCGTTTTGCCAGCATTGAATCGCCTCCTTCACCGTAAATTTGCCTTCCAGTAGCGCGCGACCCACGATCACGCCGCGTACACCGGTTCCGCGCAGAGCGGCGATATCCGCCAGGTCGCCGATACCGCCAGAGGACTGGAACGCCACCTGCGGATAACGCGCGCAAACCTCTTCATACAGCGAGACGTTAGAGCCTGCGAGCGTGCCATCGCGTGAAATATCCGTGCACAGCACATGCTTTAGCCCTACGGGGAGATACATCTCAACCAGCTCTTCCAGCGTCACGCCGGAGTTTTCCTGCCAGCCGCTGACCGCGACCTGCTTGTTACCCTGCGCGTCAATGCGCACATCCAGCGCCAGCACCAGTGCATCCGCACCGAAGCGGCGGAACCAGCCCTTGACACTCTTAGGATCTTTCACAGCGGTCGAACCGACTACCACGCGCGCCACGCCCGCGTCCAGTAAGGCGGCAACATCGGCTTCCGTACGCACGCCGCCGCCCACCTGCACCGGGACGTCCACGCCAGCCACCAGTGTTTTAAGCAGCGGGATCTGGCGTTTGGCCGGATCTTTCGCGCCGGTCAGATCGACCAGGTGCAACACCTCAGCGCCCTCGGCGGCGTAAGCCTGTAACCGCGGCAGCGGGTCGTTGCCGTAGTCGCGCTGCTGCCCGTAATCGCCCTGGTGGAGACGAACAACCGTGCCGTCAATTAAATCTAAAGCGGGAATTATCATCACATCTCCAGGAAATTTTTCAGCAGTTGCGCACCGGCGGCGCCGGAGCGTTCCGGGTGAAACTGCACGCCGTAAAAGTTATCTTTCTGCACGGCGGCGGTGAACGCCTCGCCGTAATTGCACTGGGCGATGGTGTAGGCATTCACGGGCATGGCGTAGCTGTGGACGAAATAGAAGTACGCGCCGTCTTCAATACCCTGGAACAGCCTGTTGCCCGCCTTCGGATAAACGCGGTTCCAGCCCATGTGCGGCAGCGGCAGGCCGTGGTCGGTCATTTTCGGCACGTCTTCTTCAATAATGCCCAGCAGATCGACGCCGTTGCTCTCTTCGCTGCGGCGGCCAAGCAGCTGCATGCCGAGGCAAATGCCCAGCACCGGTTGAGTACAGGCTTTGATGAGATCCACCAGCTCGCGCTCGTGGATCTGATCCATCGCCGCCTGGGCGGTGCCAACGCCCGGCAGAAAGAGTTTATCCGCACGCAGCACCACGTCAGGGTCGCGGCTCACCACCGGCTCGTAGCCGTGGCGCATAATCGCCGACTGTACGGAGTTCAGATTGGCGCATCCGGTATCCAGAATCACCACGTTCATTACAGCACTCCTTTCGACGAGGGCAGGGCGTCACCTTCCACGCGGATCGCCTGGCGCAGGGTACGGCCAAAGGCTTTGAACAGGCTCTCGACGCGGTGGTGATCGTTTTTGCCTTTGGTTTTCAGGTGCAGCGTCAGGCCCATGGTGTAAGAAAGCGAGCGGAAGAAGTGTTCCACCATCTCGGTGCTGAGATCGCCCACGCGCTGGTAAGTAAAGTCGGCTTTATATTCCAGGTGCGGACGTCCGGAGATATCCATCGCGCAGCGCGCCAGGCACTCGTCCATCGGCAGAACAAAGCCGAAGCGGTTGATGCCGCGCTTGTCGCCGAGCGCCAGCTTCAGGGCTTCGCCCAGCGCCAGGCCGGTATCTTCCACGGTGTGGTGATCGTCGATATACAGGTCGCCCTTAACGGCGATTTCCATGCGGAAGCCGCCGTGAGTGGCGATTTGATCCAGCATATGGTCGAAGAAACCGACGCCGGTGTGGATCTTGCTGCCGCCTTCGCGATCGAGCCAGACCTTCACGTCGATCTGCGTCTCTTTGGTGTTGCGTTCTACGTGAGAATAGCGGTCGCGTCTGGTGAGCTGCTCGCTAATCATCGCCCAGTTTAGCGTGTCGCGGTTATAGCGCAGGCCTGCAATACCCATGTTTTCCGCCAGCGTGATGTCCGTGACGCGATCGCCAATCACATAGCTGTTCGCTTTATCCAGCGCCTCTTCCGCCAGATAACGCTCAACAAGCTTCACTTTTGGCTTGCGGCAGTCGCACTCGTCGGCAGGCATGTGCGGGCAGATCAGCACCTCATCGAAGGCGATGCCCTGCGAGGTCAGCACCTGCATCATCAGGTTGTGCGGGCCGTCAAAGTCCGCCTGCGGGAAGCTGTCTGTGCCCAGACCGTCCTGGTTGGTGATCATCACCAGCTTATAGCCTGCTTTCTGAAGCTTCAGCAGCACCGGGATCACGTCGGGCTCAAAGGCCAGCTTGTCGAAACGATCGACCTGAAAATCGCTGGGTGGCTCCGAGATGATGGTGCCGTCACGATCGATAAAGAGATACTTCTGACTCATACTTTCTCCGCTTTCAGGGCGTCAATCACGCGCTGGCTCTCCGCGCGGGTGCCGACGGTAATACGCAGGCAGCCGCTCAGGGTAGGTTGTTTATTCTGGTCTCGTAAGATAATGCCCTGATCCCACAACGATTTAAATATCGCGCTTGAGGCGGTGAAGCGCACCAGGATGTAGTTGGTCTCCGAGTCGAACACCTGTTCCACGCACGGAATCGTTTTCAGGGCATCGACTAGATACTGACGCTCCTCCAGGATCTGCGCCACACGCTCGCGCATCGCGCTGATGCCCTGCGGGGCCAGCGCCTGTGCCGCAATATCGGCAACCGGCGTTGAGAGCGGATACGGGGCGATCACTTTCAGCAGCAGGTCGATAACCGCTTTATTTGCCAGCGTAAAACCGCAGCGAAGACCGGCGAGAGCGAAGGCTTTCGACAGGGTACGCAGCACGACGAGATGTGGATACTCTTCAAGCCAGCCTGCCAGTGTCGCCTGCGGGCAGAACTCAATGTAGGCTTCGTCGGCCACAACCAGCGCTTTGCCGCGCGTCATTTCCAGCAGGTAACGGATATCCTGGGGATTGATAATCTGCCCGGTGGGGTTGTTCGGGCTACAGACAAACACCACCTTCACCCCGTCGAGGTTATCGGCGATGCCCTGCAAATCCAGTTGCCAGTTGTCGAGCGCCTGCACGTTGCGGCAGACCACGCCAAAGGTTTCGGCGCTGACGCTGTACATCCCGTAGGTGGGCTGGCAGTACATCACCGCGTCTTTACCCGGTTCGCAGAAGGCGCGGATCAGCAGCTCAATCCCTTCATCAGCCCCACGGCTGACCAGCACCTGCTCAGGCTTCACGCCTGCATACTGCGCATAGTTCTCGATCACCGCTTTCGGCTGACACTCCGGGTAGCGGTTCAGCGTCTGCTGCGAGAGCTCAAAGGCCACCGCCGTGGGGTATTCGTTGGCATTCAGCCAGACGTCGCCGTTCCCGCCGAGACGACGCGCAGACTGATAGGGCGTCAGGCGACGGACATTTTCGCGGGCTAATTCTTCGATGTTCATGCTTGCTCCTTCAGGGCGGCAACGCGCAGCGTCACGGCATTTTTGTGGGCAGTCAGGCGCTCGGCGGCGGCCAGGGTTTCAATGGTCGACGCCAGCGAGGCAAATCCCTCGCGGGAGAGTTCCTGCACGGTCATGCGCTTCTGGAAATCCGCCAGCCCCAGGCTGGAGCAGGTTGAGGTATAGCCATACGTGGGCAGCACGTGGTTGGTGCCGGAGGCGTAATCCCCGGCGGATTCCGGTGACCAGTCCCCGAGGAACACCGAGCCTGCGCTGGTTATGCTGTCGACCAGATCGCGCGCGTTGCGGGTCTGAATGATCAGGTGCTCCGGCCCGTACTGATTGGAGATGGCGATGCACTGGTCGATATCGCGAGCCACAATCAGTCGGCTGGCCGATAGCGCCTGACGCGCCGTTTCCGCACGCGGCAGGTCGGCCAGCTGACGCTCAACGGCCTCGCCCACGCGTTTTGCCATGTCGGCATCTGGCGTCAGTAAAATCACCTGCGAGTCAGGGCCGTGCTCGGCCTGCGAGAGCAGGTCAGAGGCCACGAAATCCGGTGTAGCGCCGCTGTCGGCAATCACCAGCACTTCAGACGGACCGGCAGGCATATCAATCGCCGCGCCGTCCAGACGCTGACTGACCTGGCGCTTCGCTTCGGTAACGTATGCGTTGCCAGGGCCAAAGATTTTGTCGACTTTGGGAACAGACTCCGTCCCGAACGCCAGGGCGGAAATCGCCTGCGCACCGCCCACTTTATAGATCGCCTGCACGCCGCACAGCTTCGCCGCATACAGGATCTCATCGGCGATCGGTGGCGGAGAGCAGAGCACCACCTTCTGACAACCGGCAATACGTGCCGGAGTGGCCAGCATCAGGACGGTCGAAAACAGCGGGGCAGAGCCGCCAGGAATATAGAGGCCAACGGACGCCACCGGGCGCGTCACCTGCTGGCAGCGCACGCCGGGCAGGGTTTCCACATCCACCGCCTGCAATTTCTGCGCGGTGTGGAAGGTATCAATATTTTTCACCGCGACGGCCATCGCCTGTTTGATCTCATCCCCAAGGCGGCTTTCCGCCCCGGCGATCTCCTGTGCGGTGACCTGTAACGCGTCGACCTCAGTTTTATCAAACTTCGCGCTGTACTCACGCAGCGCGTCGTCTCCGCGGGCTTTGACGTTATCGAGGATCTCCGCCACGGTGCGGGTGATGCTCTCCGAGGCGGAAATTGCCGGGCGCATCAGCAGCTCACGCTGTTGCGCGTCGCTACAGGTATTCCAGTCGATGATTGTGTTAAAGCTCATGGTCGTTACTCCATCATCTTCTCAATTGGCAGCACCAGAATGGAGCTCGCGCCCAGCGCCTTCAGTTTTTCCATCGTTTCCCAGAACAGGGTTTCGCTGCTCACCATGTGCATCGCCACGCGCTGCTGGTCGCCCGCCAGCGGCAGAATGGTTGGGCGCTCAGCACCTGGCAGCAGGGCAATCACTTCGTCCAGGCGCTCGGTTGGCGTATGCATCATGATGTATTTGGATTCACGCGCCTGAATCACGCCCTGAATGCGGGTCAGCAGCTTGTCGATGAGCTGCTGTTTAGCCTCCGCCATCTCGCCGTCGCGCTGGATAAGGCACGCTTTGGAGCGGTAGATCACCTCCACTTCGCGCAGGCCGTTGGCTTCCAGCGTGGCGCCGGTGGAGACGAGGTCACAGATGGCATCGGCCAGGCCCGCACGCGGCGCCACTTCAACAGAGCCGTTCAGCAGACAAGATTTAAACTGCACGCCTTTTTGATCGAGGTAACGCTTCAGCAGGTGAGGGTAAGAGGTGGCGATACGTTTGCCGTTCAGCGCGGCCGGGCCATCCCAGGCTTCATCAACCGGCGTGGCCAGCGACAGGCGGCAGCCGCCAAAGTCCAGACGACGCAGGGTAAAGTAGCGCGGATCTTCGCCCTGCGCGCGGCGGGTTAATAACTCTTCCTCCAGTACGTTTTCGCCGATGATGCCGAGGTCAACGACGCCATCCATGACCAGGCCCGGAATATCGTCATCACGTACGCGCAGAATGTCGATCGGCATATTTTCAGCCAGGGCGATCAGGCGCTGGGTGTGCAGGTTGATTTTAATCCCGCAGCGGGCCAGCAGTTCGCGTGAATCATCGCTTAAACGGCCTGATTTTTGAATAGCTATGCGTAAACGTGAGTTATCTAACATTCTGTGTTCCTCGTTAACCTGTTTTAACCTGTCTGAATGCGGTCCAAAAAAAAGCCCCCGGAAGAAGATCTTCCGGGGGCTTTTTCATGCGTTCATGCACCACTGGAAGATCCAAACGTCTTCCAGCACACATCGCCTGAAAGACTAGTCAGGATGATGGTGATGATGGTGGTTTTTAAAAGGAACGCGTGTCATATAAATTCTCGTTGAATGCTTATGCATTTGATGTCTTTTAACCTAAACCAGTTGTACGCCATAAAGCAAGGGCTTTTTTTGATCATTAATTCATTTCATATTGATGGTATGAATTGTGCGTTCCATAAGGCTGGCGTAGCCTTATAACAGGCGTCGTTAAGCGGAGAATGTCATGAAAAAGGTCGCGATTGTCGGATTAGGGTGGTTAGGAATGCCACTGGCGATGTCATTAGCCGCAAAAGGCTGGCAGGTGACAGGGAGTAAGACCACGCGGGACGGGGTTGAGGCGGCGCGCATGTGCGGCATTGATGGTGTCGAGCTGCGTCTCGAACCCGAGCTTATCTGCGATACCGACGAGCTGGATGAACTGATGAATGTGGACGCACTGGTCATTACCTTACCGGCGCGGCGCAGCGGGCCGGGCGAGACGTTTTACCTGCAGGCGGTGCAGGAGATTGTCGACAGCGCCCTGGCGCACCATATTCCGCGTATCATTTTCACCAGCTCGACCTCCGTCTATGGCGATATCGACGGTACGGCGAAAGAAAACACCGAGCGCCGTCCGGTAACCGCCAGCGGACGGGTACTGAAAGAGCTGGAAGACTGGCTGCACAATCTGCCTGGCACGCAGGTGGATATTTTACGCCTCGCCGGGCTGGTGGGGCCGGGGCGTCATCCGGGACGCTTCTTTGCCGGTAAATCCGCGCCGGATGGTCAGCACGGCGTTAACCTTGTACACCTAGAAGATGTTATCGGTGCGATAGAGCTGCTTTTACAGGCTCCGAAAGGGGGGCACATCTATAATATATGTGCGCCTTCGCATCCGCCACGCAGCACCTTTTATCCGCTGATGGCGCGCCAGCTGGGTCTGGCGCCGCCGGTGTTCAGTGAGGCGCAGGGGGAGCGCAAAGGCAAAATTATTGATGGCAATCGTATTTGCCATGAACTGGGATTTGAATATCAGTATCCCGATCCGCTGGTTATGCCCATGGAATAATTGCGCCGGCGGAGGCCATCGCACACCGCAAGGGGGCGAAGATGAAACCGTTGCTGGATGTTCTTGTTATTCTGGATGCGCTGGAAAAAGAGGGGAGCTTTGCTGCCGCCTCGGCGAAGCTCTATAAAACCCCTTCGGCTCTGAGCTACACCGTGCAAAAGCTCGAGAGCGATCTTAATATTCAAATTCTTGACCGCACTGGCCATCGCGCGCGTTTCACCCGTACTGGGCAGATGCTGCTGGAAAAAGGGCGTGACGTGCTGCATACGGTTCGCGAGCTGGAAAAACAGGCCGTCAAACTTCATCAGGGCTGGGAAAATGAGCTGGTGATTGGGGTTGATGATACTTTCCCTTTTTCGCTGCTTACCCCGCTTATTGAGGCGTTCTATCAGCGCCATAGCGTCACGCGGCTGGTTTTTATCAACGGCGTGCTGGGCGGCTCGTGGGATGCCTTAACGCAGGGCAGGGCGGATATCATCGTTGGAGCGCTGCATGAGCCTCCTCAACTGAGTGAATTTGGTTTCGCCCGGCTGGGCGTTCTGGAGCAGATCTTTGCCGTTGCGCCTCACCACCCGCTGGCGAATGAACCGGAGCCTGTTTCAAGACGCGTCATTAAAAACCATCGCGCCATTGTGGTGGGAGACAGCTCCCGCCCCGAGTGCGGCATTTCATCGCAGCTTCTGGATGAGCAGGAGGCCATCACCGTTTTTGATTTTAAAACCAAGCTGGAACTGCAAATAAGCGGCCTGGGGTGCGGCTACCTTCCCCGTTATTTAGCACAGCGCTTTATTGAAAGCGGCGCGCTGGTGGAAAAACAGGTTTTAGCGCAGAGCAGTAACGAATCGGTATGGGTGGGCTGGAATGAACAGACCGCCGGGCTTGCCAGCGCCTGGTGGCGAGACGAAATTTTAGCAAATAGTGCTATCGCGACAGTTTACACTCAGGCAGATGATGGGAAATCAACCAGTTAGTAAAATTAATTTATGGGCAGGTTTCTCAATGTATTGCCTTTTGTATCTGGAATAGGGCAAAATGCCGCCGCTGCAAACAAATGAATAATCGACGATATAAAAGGCGTCGGTTATTTTTTTTTGCATGTACGAAACGAAACTAAAAACCAAGAGGCCGGGCTTCGTACCGGATAGATATTTACTAAAATCCGACAGTTGTTGTCGCTGAGGAAGAAAGAAATGGGGCAATTTTTCGCTTACGTGGCGGTTATCACCGTAAAGGAGAATAACTATGTCGCATAACGCAACTCCAAACACCTCTCGCGTGGAATTACGTAAAACGCTTACGTTGATTCCGGTTGTTATGATGGGCCTTGCCTATATGCAACCGATGACGCTGTTCGATACATTCGGTATCGTATCAGGCCTTACTGACGGTCACGTTGCAACGGCGTACGCCTTTGCACTGGTCGCCATTCTCTTTACAGCGCTGAGCTACGGTAAACTGGTTCGCCGTTTCCCGTCCGCAGGCTCTGCGTACACCTATGCTCAGAAATCCATTAGCCCGGCTGTTGGCTTTATGGTGGGCTGGTCATCACTGCTGGACTACCTGTTCATGCCGATGATCAACATTCTGCTGGCAAAAATTTACTTCGAAGCGCTGGTACCTTCCGTACCGTCGTGGATCTTCGTTGTGGCGCTGGTGGCCTTTATGACCATCTCTAACCTGCGCAGCATCAAGACCGTGGCTAACTTCAACACCCTGATCGTGATCCTTCAGATGGGGATTGTTGCGGTTATCGTTGGGCTGATCATCTACGGCGTTTCCCACGGTGAAGGCGCAGGTACGCTGACCAGCACCCGTCCGTTCTGGTCTGAAGGTGCGCACGTTGTGCCGATGATCACCGGGGCGACTATCCTGTGCTTCTCGTTCCTGGGCTTCGACGGTATCTCTTCTCTGTCTGAAGAGACCAAAGACGCTGAGCGCGTGATCCCGAAAGCGATTTTCCTGACCGCGCTGATTGGCGGCCTGATCTTCATCGGTGCGTCTTATTTCTTACAGCTGTACTTCCCGGATATCTCTCGCTTTAAAGATCCGGATGCATCGCAGCCTGAAATCATGCTGTACGTGGCGGGTAAAACCTTCCAGTGGGGCGTGCTGATCTTCTCCAGCGTCACCGTACTGGCATCCGGTATGGCAGCGCACGCGGGCGTTTCTCGTCTGATGTACGTGATGGGCCGTGACGGTGTGTTCCCAACTCGCTTCTTTGGTTACGTGCATCCGAAATGGCGTACCCCGGCGTGGAACGTGCTGCTGGTGGGCGCGATTGCCCTGCTGGCAATCAAGTTCGACCTGGTAACGGCCACTGCGCTGATTAACTTTGGTGCGCTGGTGGCGTTCACCTTCGTTAACCTCTCCGTGATTTCGCAGTTCTGGATCCGTGAGAAGCGCAACAAGACGCTGAAGGACCACATCAACTATCTGGTGCTGCCAGTGTGTGGTGCCCTGACGGTGGGCGCCCTGTGGATCAACCTGGAAGAGAGCTCAATGGTTCTGGGTCTGATCTGGGGTGCAATCGGTCTGATTTACCTGGCTTGCGTAACGAAGAGCTTCCGCAACCCGGTTCCTCAGTACGAAGACGTCGCGTAAGACTGTGTCGTGTGGCGGCTATGCTCAACCCGACCTACAGTTTTGTAGGCCGGGTAAGCGTTAGCGCCACCCGGCAAAAAAAGCCGGAGACATCGCCTCCGGCTTTTTTGTACCCGCTACTCAGACAATCTCTTGCGCGTACTGGAACAGCGCTTTCAGCAGCGCCTGTTTCTCAGCATCCCCTTCATACTGGCCGTAAAGCATCTCCAGCTCCTGGGCATAGCTATTAAGAAACTCCGGTGTAAACACGTTGCGCCGATGCTGTAACCAGCGCTCCTGCTCTGCTTCATCCAGCGAGCCGGGATAGTTGCGCGCACGGTAGTTAAACATCAGCTTCTCAATACGCTTATCTGCGAAGGTGATATCCAGCGCAGGCAGGTTACGCGGGTCGGTTTGCAGCACGATGTTCATCGCCGCGCGATCGGCATCGCTGAAGAAGCCGTTATAAAGCTGCGCATCCACATTATCAGACGGCACGAACGGCTCTGCTTCGGCAAAAATGGCGACGACTTTCTCGCGCACCTGCGGGTTGTCGCGCAGCACTTTCAGGTTATCGAGGCAGTGCTGACGATTAATCCCCAGCCGGTCGGCGTCTTCCGGACGCAGCGTGTTGGCCTGCGCAAGCACCGGGCATTTATTGATGTGCACCAGTTTTACCGGTACGGCTGGCAGGTCACCCAGCGCCTCTTTCGGCGTATAAAGCCGTTCACGTAAGGTGTCGCTGTCGAGCTCAAGCAGCGGGGAGATATCCCCGGCAAGATCCACCATGATGACGGCGTTACGGTTGTCCGGATGCCAGGCAAGCGGCGCCACCCAGCTTGTGTTCCCGCGCCACGCACCGAACATCCCTGAAATATGCACCAGCGGTTTCATCTGCGGCACGTCAATCAGCGTCATCAGCTTTTGCTTGCTGCGATGGCTCAGCAGATACTCAAACAGGCGCGGCTGCGCGGTTTTTACGAGCTTCGCCATAGCGATGGTCGCGTAGACGTCTGCCATCGCGTCGTGGGCGTTGCTGTGCTCAATGCCGTTGGCCCGCGTCAGGTGCTCGAGCCTGAAGCTCGGCAAGCCGTCGTCGTTCTCCGGCCAGTTAATTCCCTCCGGGCGCAGCGCATAGCAGGCGCGCATAATATCCAGCAAATCCCAGCGCGAATTGCGGTTCTGCCAGCTCCAGGCATACGGATCGTAGAAGTTGCGGTAGAAGATATTGCGCGTCACTTCATCGTCAAAACGGATGTTGTTGTAACCCACCACGCAGGTATCAGGCACCGTGAACAGGTCGTGGATGCGACGGGCAAATTCTGCTTCGCTAACGCCTTTATCCCGCGCTTCCTGAGGCGTGATGCCCGTCACCATCACCGCGCCCGGCTGCGGCAGATAGTCATCGGCGGGTTTACAGTAAAACACCTCGGGTTCGCCGATGACGTTAAATTCGTCATCGGTTCGGATAGCCGCAAACTGCGCCGGTCGGTCCAGCGCCGGATGGGTACCAAAGGTTTCGTAATCGTGGAACAAAAAAGTCGGGCGCGCGGCAGAGTCAGACACCAGTAATCTCATCCTGTTAAAAATTGACGTCTCTATGGTAAACGATTGGGGTGAGCAGTCCGAATAAAAAGCACCTTCAGGCAAGAAATTTGCGAGATTTGTTCCGAAAAAATCTGCGTGCTGTCACATTTTTTTGCAATTAAGGCAGGTAACGACATCAGAACTCCCGTAAAAAGGTCATCGATTTTTACTGACCTGAGGATATACCGTTGAAACGCCGTCTGTTTATTGCTGTTTCTTTACTCGCTTCGAGTATTTCATCCGCGCTGGCTGCCGAGCCGCTGGATTTTTCACCTCAGCCGCCTGCCATCCAGGCAGGATCCTGGGTATTGATGGATTACACCACGGGTCAAATCTTAACGGCGGGCAACGAACATCAGCAGCGTAATCCGGCGAGCCTGACCAAACTGATGACGGGGTACGTTGTCGATCGTGCCATTGATAGCCACCGCATCAGCCCCGATGACATTGTGACGGTCGGACGTGACGCCTGGGCAAAAGGCAATCCGGTCTTTGACGGTTCGTCTCTGATGTTTCTGAAGCAGGGCGATCGGGTTTCTGTGCGCGATCTCAGCCGCGGCCTGATTGTTGATTCCGGCAATGACGCCTGCGTGGCGCTGGCGGATCACGTGGCGGGCGGTCAGCCGCAGTTCGTCAGGATGATGAATGACTACGTTGAAAAGCTGAACCTGCGCGATACCCACTTCGAAACCGTACACGGGCTGGATGCACCCGGTCAGCACAGCTCCGCTTACGATCTCGCCGTACTTTCCCGGGCCATCATCCACGGCGAGCCTGAGTTCTACCACATGTACAGCGAGAAGAGTCTGACCTGGAACGGCATCACTCAGCAGAACCGCAACGGCCTGCTGTGGGATAAGACCATGAACGTGGATGGTCTGAAAACGGGACACACCTCGGGCGCGGGCTTTAACCTGATCGCCTCCGCGGTGGATGGTCAGCGTCGACTGATTGCGGTGGTGATGGGGGCAGACAGCCCGAAAGGACGTGAAGATCAGGCGCGCAAGCTGCTCCACTGGGGACAGCAAAATTTCGATACGGTGCAGATCCTGCATAACGGCAAAAAAGTGGGAACCGAACGCATCTGGTATGGCGATAAAGAGCAGATCGCGCTGGGCACGGATCAGGATTTCTGGCTGGCATTACCCAAAACAGAAGTGCCGAACATCAAGGCGAAATATGTAATGGATAAAAAAGAGCTGGAAGCGCCGATCGCCGCGCATCAGCGGGTAGGGGAGATCCAGCTGTACGATCGTGACAAGGTGGTAGCGCACTGGCCATTGGTTACGCTGGAGCGCGTTGAAAAGGGTGGCCTTTTCTCCCGCCTCGGCGATTATCTGCATCATAAACTCTAACCTTTTCGGGCAGACTGGCAGTGTTGCGAGTCTGCTCACATAATAAACACTCCTGGTTTGCCGATAATCTCGATTCTGCTTTATAGTGTATATATATACAGTAATAAACGGAGGCAGCATGGACTACAGCATCAGGCAGCAACAGAAACGTACGATCGCTGGCTTTCATCTCGTGGGGCCGTGGGAAAAGACGGTCAAGCAGGGATTTGAACAGCTGGTTATGTGGGTAGATGGACGTCATATTCAGCCGCAGGAGTGGGTGGCCGTTTATTATGACAATCCGGATGACGTGCCGGCAGAAAAGCTTCGCTGCGTTACCGCCGTAACGGTAGTGGACGATTTCACTATCCCTGATAACAGCGAAGGGGTAATGCTGACCGAAATCGCTGCCGGAGAGTATGCTATTGCCGCCGCGCGCGTCGAAAATTATGATTTCGCCACCCCGTGGTATCAGTTCTTCAACTCCCTGCTGGAAGACAGCAAATTTCAGATTGCGCCAAAACCCTGCTTCGAACGCTATCTGAACGATGGCAATGCTGACGGCTACTGGGATATTGAGATGTTTGTACCGGTAGAGCACAAAGTGGGATAATCCTGCGAAACGCAGGGTTTTTCAGCCGGGCGCGATCCATCCGGCTGAAAACACAGTACAATTGTGGTTTGCCGTAGAGCTGGAGACGGGTGTGCGCCCCGACAAGTCATTAACCCCTTTTGAAATTCGGTTATACAAACATTATCGCGTGGTGCACGGTTGCCGCATTGCGCTGGCGTTTGTGCTGACCTTCGTACTGGTTCGTTTGCTGGATATCCCGGAAGGGACGTGGCCGCTGATCACGCTGGTGGTGGTGATGGGGCCGATCTCATTCTGGGGGAACGTGGTCCCTCGCGCTTTGGAACGCATAGGCGGTACCGTTTTAGGCTCGGCGCTTGGGCTTATCGCCCTGAAGCTGGAGCTAATTTCATTTCCGTTCATGTTGCTGTGGTGCGCGGTGGCGATGTTTCTTTGCGGATGGCTGGCCCTCGGCAAGAAACCGTATCAGGCGCTGCTGATTGGCATTACGCTCGCCGTTGTGGTCGGCGCACCGGCGGGCGATATGACCACCGCATTGTGGCGAAGCGGGGACGTGATCCTCGGCTCGTTGCTCGCCATGCTGTTTACCGGCATCTGGCCGCAGCGCGCCTTCCTGCACTGGCGCATTCAGATGGCAAACTACGTCACGGCATTTAACCGGGTTTACCAGGCCGGGTTTTCGCCGAATCTGATTGAGCGTCCGCGGCTGGAAAAGCACCTGCAAAAAATCCTTAATGATGTGGTCAAAATGCGCGGGTTAATTACCCCGGCAAGCAAAGAGACGCATATCCAGAAAGCCATTTTTGAAGCCATTCAAACGGTCAGCCGTAATCTGGTCTGTATGCTTGAACTGCAAATCAATGCCCACTGGGCCTCACGCCCCAGCCATCTTCTGATGCTCAACGCGCATACGCTGAAAGAGACGCAGCAGATGACGCAACAGACCCTGCTAACCATCGCTCATGCACTTTACGAAGGTAACCCACAGCCGATACGGGCGAACAGCGAGCGGCTGAATGACATCGTCATCGAGCTCAAACAGCTGATGAATGAGCGTCAGGGCGACAATGTGTCTGAAACGCCCATCCACGGCTATGTCTGGCTGAGTATGGAGCTGGCGCGACAGCTGGAGTTGTTATCGCAGCTGATTTGCCGGGCACTGCGCAAATAAAAAGCGTATGTGATGCCTGCTGCTTCGATTCAGCAACAATTAGGGTTATGATGGTTTTAAACGATATACTCATTGTCATTCGCAGCCGCTGTCTGTTAAAACGGTTGCTTTAACGAATCCGAATCTCACATTATCAGGGGTGTAAAAATGGAAACTACCAAGCCTTCGTTCCAGGATGTTCTGGAGTTCGTCCGCCTGTTCCGCCGCAAAAACAAGCTACAGCGCGAAATCCAGGACGTAGAGAAGAAGATCCGTGACAACCAGAAACGTGTCCTGCTGCTGGACAACCTGAGCGACTACATCAAGCCAGGTATGAGCGTTGAAGCCATTCAGGGCATCATCGCCAGCATGAAGAGCGATTATGAAGATCGCGTTGATGACTACATCATCAAAAACGCTGAGCTGTCCAAAGAGCGTCGCGACATTTCCAAAAAGCTGAAAGTGATGGGCGAAATCAAAAACGTCGACGCTAAAGGCGAGTAATCGCACACTCTGTTGCCCGGTGGCGCTGCGCTTACCGGGCCTACAGGACCCTAGGTCGGGTAAGCGCAGCGCCACCCGACAATTTTACTGAACGCAGAAAAGCAAAAAGCCTGCTTAAAAGCAGGCTTTTTTAATTTGGCTCCTCTGACTGGACTCGAACCAGTGACATACGGATTAACAGTCCGCCGTTCTACCGACTGAACTACAGAGGAATCGTTGTGGAGGCTTATCTTAGCGGCGAAAAAACTTTTGTCAAACCTGATCTCAGGCAAAAGTGATTGTTTGATGATTCTGTCGTCATTTTGTTGTAAATCCAAACATAATTTTATGGAAAATACTTTGCAGGATACGCATTTCTGCCCCATCATTTGAAATGGAGTTTCAACTTTCTCGTTAAGGCCCATTTTGAACGTCACCGCACCCCTGCGCCAGGCGATTATGCGCACGCCCTGGTATGCAAAACGTAAGAGTTATCGAGTTCTGTTCTGGCGTGAAATCACCCCCCTTGCTGTGCCTATTTTCCTGGAGAATACCTGCGTCCTGTTGATGGGGGTGTTAAGCACCTTCCTGGTGAGCTGGCTCGGTAAAGAAGCCATGGCCGGGGTAGGGCTGGCGGACAGTTTCAACATGGTTGTGATGTCCTTCTTTGCCGCTATCGATCTCGGTACAACGGTAGTGGTGGCGTTTAGTCTTGGGAAACTTGATCCAAAACGCGCCCGGGAGGCGGCCAGACAGTCGCTGATGATCATGACCCTCTTTTCGATCATCCTGGCGGCGGTTATCCATTATTACGGCAAAGAAATTATCGACATCGTCGCGGGTGAAGCGACAGGTGAAGTGAAGGATCTGGCGCTCACCTATCTGGAAATGACGGTGCTGAGCTATCCGGCGGCTGCCATCGCGCTGATTGGTAGCGGTGCGCTTCGTGGCGCAGGGAATACCAAAATTCCGCTGCTAATAAATGGCGGCATGAACATCCTGAACATCATTATCAGCAGTGTTTTGATTTACGGTGTCTTTTCCTGGGAGGGGCTGGGCTTTGTCGGCGCGGGATTAGGGCTGACCATTTCCCGTTATATTGGTGCGGCGGCGATAATCGGCGTGCTGATGGCGGGAATTACGCCATCGCTGCGCCTGACGCTTAAAAGCTATTTCCGTCCGCTTAACTTCGCCATTATCTGGGAAGTGATGGGGATCGGTATTCCGGCCAGCATCGAATCCGTGTTGTTTAACGGTGGGAAACTGCTGACGCAGATGTTTGTTGCCGGGATGGGAACAGACGTCATCGCCGGCAACTTTATTGCTTTCTCCATCGCCTCGCTCATTAACCTGCCCGGAAACGCACTGGGATCGGCGTCGACGATCATCACCGGTAGACGCCTCGGAAAGGGGCAGATAGGGCAGGCGGAACGGCAGCTTCGGCATGTCTTCTGGCTTTCAACCATTGGACTGACGGCGATTGCGTGGGGAACTGCGCCTTTAGCCGGGCTAATGGCCTCGTTCTATACGCACGAAAATGACGTGAAAGAGGTCGTGAAGGTGCTGATTTGGCTCAACGCGGCGTTTATGCCAATTTGGGCCGCGTCCTGGGTACTTCCTGCCGGGCTGAAAGGCGCGCGCGATGCCCGGTTTGCGATGTGGGTCTCCATGCTCGGCATGTGGGGCTGCCGCGTCGTGGCGGGCTACACGCTGGGGGTAATGTTAGGTATGGGCGTTGTCGGCGTCTGGCTGGGGATGTTCCTTGACTGGGCCGTGCGCGGCGCGCTGTTCTACTGGCGCATGGTGAGCGGACGCTGGCTGTGGAAATATCCGCGAAAAAAACCGGAGCAGGAGGTTTCGGAAACGGCAAGTGCCTGACAAATGTGCGAAGTGTAGAATAAATCGGCAAACGATTGAAAATCTGCATTCACCCTTTGACATCCTCAGGGCGCATCGATAATATGCGCCCCGTTCACACGATTCCTCTGTAGTTCAGTCGGTAGAACGGCGGACTGTTAATCCGTATGTCACTGGTTCGAGTCCAGTCAGAGGAGCCAAATTTGAAAAGCCTGCTTTTATAGCAGGCTTTTTGCTTTTCTGCGTTCAGTAAAATTGTCGGGTGGCGCTCCGCTTACCCGACCTACAAAAACATCGAATCGTAGGCCGGGTAAGGCGAAGCCACCACCCGGCAAAAGCCGCACTACCGGTTCACACGTATTGGCGCCGTTGCCTCCACCAGCCACGGCCGCGCATCGCTGTCCACCCGGGGTGAAAGCGCCTCTCGTACCTGCTGGTGGTACTCATCCAGCCACTGTTTTTCTGACTCGCTCAACAGATGCAGCTCCACCTGGCTTAAATCGATTGGGATCAGCGTCAGCGAGGCAAACTTACAAAATCCCGGACGGCTTTCGACAATCTCCACCTGGTTTTCAATGCGAATACCGTGGCTATCGCCCAGGTAGTAACCCGGCTCAATGGTCATAATATTGCCCGCCACCAGCGGCCACGGGTTGACCTTTTGCGCAAAACGGTGCGGGTTCTCGTGGATCAGAAGCTGATGCCCTACGCCATGCCCGGTGCCGTGGTCGTAATCCAGTCCCAACTCCCACAGCGGACGGCGCGCAAAGGCATCCAGCTGGTGCCCCTGAGTGCCGGACGGGAACTGAAGGGTAATTAGCGACAGGAAGCCTTTAAGCACTGCGGTGTAGTGCAAACGCTGCTGTGGATCGACCTTTCCCCAGGCCAGGGTACGCGTCGCGTCCGTGGTGCCGTTGCGGTACTGCCCCCCGGAATCATTCAGGTAAAAGTGGTCGTGGCCGATGGGCTTGTTGCTGGCCTCGCTTGAGTGGTAATGGCACATCGCCGCGTTACTCGCGGAAGCGGAAATGGTGGCGAAACTCGGCTCGACAAAGCCAGGCTGTTGCAGGCGGAACGCAAGCTGTTTCGCCTGCACGTCAAGCTCGGTCAGCGGCATTCCCGACGCGGCTCGCTGAGTAACTTCCCGGCTCAGCCAGGCCAGGAAATTCACCCATGCCGCACCGTCCTGGTGATGGCATTCACGATACCCCGCCAGCTCCACCGGGTTTTTCGTAGCTTTCATCAGGGTGATCGGGTCGGTCTGCCAGATAATTTCCCCCTGAGGTTCAACCGCAAAGCGTAACGCCACCGGTGCGGAATCGGGATCGATCATGACCCGCTTACCCTGCGCAAGCTGCCTACAGCGCGGGATAAAGGCCTCCTGAGGCGCAATCGTGAAGGCGTTCCGCACGGCATCCGGCAGCGCATTCAGCTTGCTATCATCCACAAACCATTCCACCGCACCCTCGCGGCTCAGCAGGGCAAACGACAGAGGCACCGGGCAAAAGGGGATATCTGAGCCCCGCACGTTCAGCAGCCAGGCGATATTGTCCGGCAGGGTAACGGCCAGATAATCCGCGCGGTGCTCTGCCAGCACGGCGGCGGCGCGCTGGCGTTTGGCGGCGCTGCTTTCGCCGCTGATGTCTACAGGCATCTCGCGGATAAGCCCTGCGGGGGAGGCAGGGCGGTCAACCCAGAGGGTATCGAACGGAGAGCGCGCGAGCGGTACCAATTCGCACGGCGTGGCCGAGAGCCGCGTAAACTCTGCATTGGTCATCAGCAGCGCATCAAAGCCGATGCGCGTGCCGGCCGCAACGTTTTTCGCCAGCCACTCGGCCAGCGGCTCGTTGTGCAGATGGTGGATCTCCACCTCGTCGAGATTGACCTGTACGCGGGCCTGAATCTGATAGCGTCCGTCAACAAACAGCAGCGCTCTGTCTTTCAGTACCAGCGCAAGCCCCGCCGAGCCGTCAAAGCCCGTCAGCCAGGCCAGCTTTGCATCATACGGTGCGCAAGATTCGCTCTGCCAGGCATCGGCGCGCGGCACAATCATCCCGTCGAGCTGATTGTCCTGTAGCCACTGGCGCAGGGCCGTAAGCGGTGATGTGGTGTGCATATTGTGTCCTTAGTATCACCTAAACGGTGGCTCATTGAAGGTGCGCAGCTTACGGGAATGCAGTTTGTCGCCCTCTGCACGCAGTAAATCGATGGCGCGAATTCCAATCTGAAGGTGCTCTGAGATCGCCCCTTCGTAGAAACGGTTCGCCTGACCCGGCAGTTTGATCTCGCCGTGCAGCGGTTTATCGGACACGCACAGCAGCGTGCCGTACGGGACGCGGAAGCGGTAGCCCTGCGCAGCAATGGTGGCGCTTTCCATATCGATCGCGACCGCACGGCTGAGATTGAAACGCAGGGCGGAGGCGGAATAGCGAAGCTCCCAGTTACGATCGTCGGTGGTGACGACCGTACCGGTACGCAGGCGCTGCTTCACCTCTTCACCCGGCATGCCGCTCACCTCTTTGGTGGCGTCGTACAGGGCGCGCTGCACTTCAGCGATACTCGGGATAGGAATGTCCGGCGGCAGAACCGCGTCAAGAACATGGTCGTCACGCAGATAAGCGTGGGCGAGGACATAATCACCAATCAGCTGGCTTTCACGCAGGCCGCCGCAGTGGCCGATCATCAGCCAGACGTCCGGGCGCAGAACCGCCAGATGGTCGCAGATGGTTTTCGCATTCGACGGGCCAACGCCGATGTTAATCAACGTAATGCCCTGACCGTCGGCGGTGACCAGGTGCCAGGCGGGCATCTGGTGCTTTTTCCACGCCAGGTCGGAGATGGCCTCTTCCGGTGCTTCGGTTTCGGCGGTGATCCAGATCCCGCCCGCGCAGGAGAGAGCGATGTAAGGGCTGTCCGGGTCAAGGATCTGGCTACAGCCCCAGCGGACAAATTCGTCTACATAGCGGGTGTAGTTGGTAAACAGTACGAACGGCTGGAAATGTTCGGCTGGGGTGCCGGTGTAGTGGCGCAGGCGTGCCAGCGAAAAATCGACACGGCGGGCATCAAAGTGCGACAGCGGTGAAAACTCTGCCGGGTGATAGATCCCGTCCGCCGTCTCATCGCCAATCTGCGACAGCTCAGTGGTCGGGAAATGGCGGGTCAGGCCCGCGCTCATGGAGCGATCCAGCGTCAGCGCTGAGCCGTCTATCACGTACGGGTAAGGGATCTCGTGCAGGGACGGTTCAACGCTGATATGCGCGCCGTAATCCTGATACAGCAGGGTAAGCTGCTCTTCCAGATAGGGGCGGAACAGCGCAGGTCGCGTGATGGTCGTGCTGTAACAGCCGGAGTGGGTGAAACGCGCATAGGCGCGGGTTTTCGGATTGCTGCTGGCGCTGCCGTCCCAGGTGACAGAGAGCGATGGATAAACAAAAAGGCCCTGGGTTCTGGCCTTTTCATCGGGAAGTTTCCCTGTTTCGATATAGTCACTGATGGCGCTGCGCAGTGCATTGACGGACTGTTCATACAGCGCGTCGAGTTTTTCCAGCGCCTGAGCCGGGGTCAGGCTGGAGCCCTTATTATTCATGTCTGTCTCCTTGTTCCACAGGTGTGCGGCTATACCCGATAGTATGTCACACGCCTGTGAAACAAAAGTGAGGAGATCAGCTGTGCGCGGTTTCCTTCATCAACAGGGCGGTGGCGGCAGAAAGCAGGCAACCTGCCAGCAGATAAATCGCCACGCTGTGCCAGTTCCCGCCGGAGAACGTCACCAGCGCGGCGGCGATAAACGGCGTAAACCCGCCGCCGACCACGCTCGCCACCTGATATCCCACGCCCGCGCCGCTGTAGCGGTAGCTTGCGCCAAACAGCTCGGTAAACATCGGCTGCTGCACGCAGACCACCATATCGTGAGCGATGTTCGCAAGCATGATCGCAAAGAAGACAATCCAGAAGACCGACTGGGCCTCCAGCGCCATAAAGAACGGCCAGGCGCTGAGTGTGCCGATAAGCGCCCCGGTGATATACACCCGTCGACGACCAAAGCGATCCGCCAGCCAGGCGAAGCAGGGGATGGTCAGGCAGCTGATCCCGCCCACCACCAGGCCAATATTCAGGAACAATTCCCGCGGCAGGCCGAGGTTTTGCGTGGAGTAGTTGAGGGCGAAGGCGGTGACGATATACATCGTCAGCAGTTCGCACAGGCGCAGGGCGATAATTTTCAGAAAAGCGCCAGGGTGCTGCACCAGCGCTTCCATCACCGGCAGCCGTTTTTTTGCGACCGGTTTTTCGCGCTTCTGTTGCTCAAACTCAGCCGACTCTTCCATGCCGTTACGGATCCACAGGGCCACCACGACCAGCACAATGCTGAAGATAAACGGAATACGCCAGCCCCAGCTCAGAAACTGCTCGTCTGTCGTGAGCTGGCTTATGAGCGACACCAGGCCCGTGGAGAGCAGCAGACCCACGCCATAACCTACCTGCACGCCGCTGCTGTAGAACGCTTTCTTATTCTTCGGCGCGCTTTCCACGGACAGCAGTGCCGCGCCGCCCCATTCGCCGCCGACGGCAAAGCCCTGAATGGCGCGAAGCGTCACCAGCAACACCGGGGCCCACCAGCCAATCGATGCAAAGGAGGGCAAAACACCGATCAGCGCGGTGGCAATGCCCATCATCCAGACGGTGAGCATCAGCATGCGCTTACGGCCAAGGCGGTCACCGAAGTGGCCGAAAATTATCCCGCCCAGCGGACGAAACAGAAAACCGACGCCGAAGGTGGCAAACGCAGCAAGCGTGCCCATGGCGGGGCTGATCTGAGGAAAGAATTCACGGTTAAAGACCAGCGCAGCGGTAATACCGTAGAGCAGAAAGTCATACCAGTCGACGACAGCGCCTGCGAAGCTACCTAAAGCGGCGCGGCGGGCGCGGTTAAGCGAAGGTGTCTCCTCGTTGCGGCGAGCGGAGATGAGGGTGGAGTCCATAGTTGTCCTGTCTGTACTGATTTTTAATTATTGGTATAAGAAAAGGTCACTCACGTTGCAGCCGTCATATTGACGGAACGTATGAGACTACCGCGACAGACGGCCTGAGAAAACGTTTTTATCTTTCCTGAAAGCGCAGAATCAATAAATTTCATCTTATCGGGTCCCAATATAAATCAGCCTGTTTGGCTCCGGTTAGGGCTGAATGGTTTACAGTAATAATGATCGCTGTGTGACGTAAGCTGAGGGAATAACGATGCAACGCCTCTTTCCTGCACTCTGGGTAGTCCTGTTTTTGGTGGCTTCGCCGCTGCATGCGGAGCCAAAAGTCTACGGCGAACAGCGCATCCACCGCTGGTGGGATGCGGTAACAGACGATATTTCCCAGACCTGGGAGCAGCCGGATCGTTACGATCTCTACCTGCCGTTTCTGAGCTGGCATGCCCGCTTTATGTATGACAAAGAGAAAACGGATAACTACAACGAAATGCCGTGGGGCGGCGGACTGGGCGTTTCTCGCTACAACGACGAGGGCAACTGGAGCGCACTCTTTGCCATGATGTTTAAAGATTCACATAACGAGTGGCAGCCCGCGATGGGCTACGGCTGGGAAAAGGGCTGGTATCTGGATAACGCAAAAGATTTCCGTCTGGGGCTGGGGGCCGCCGCGGGGATCACCGCGCGCGACGACTTTGCCAACTATGTCCCGCTGCCGTTTATCTTCCCGCTTTTTTCTGCCGGATATAAGCGCGTCACCGTCCAGTTCACCTATATTCCCGGAACCTACAACAACGGCAACGTGCTGTTTGCCTGGCTGCGCCTGGGCTTTTAAAGTGTGATCACTTTTTTGGCCACTGCGTTGGACAGAATCAGCAGCGAAAACAGGACCGACGTAACAAAGGTGAGCACAATCAGAGCAAGTTTGGTGCTCAGGGACGTTACCGGAATGAGCGCCGTCAGCAGGTGAAACACCGAGTAGTGCATGATATAGACCCCGGTCATCGTTTTGCTAATGGCGGCCAGCACGGACTCTTTAAACTCCGCATTGCGGCGAAAACGTACGCCGTTGGCCGCAATCACCAGGGCAATAATCAGGATGTAGATTTGCGATCCGGTGAGGATAAAGGCGTTTCTGTCCGCTTTAAATAGCGCAAAAAAGAAATGCCGTTCGTAAAACCACGTGAAGAGATAAATAAACGGTATGGCAATCACCGCTGCCCTGACCACATTTTTGCGGCCGATCCACGCCGCAATCTGCGGATCGCAAAAGAGCTGCCCCGTCAGATAAAACAGCAGCCACGTCCACAGGCGATACTGCGGCGACAATGAAAGCACGTGGACATCAGGATAGAGGGCTGACAGCAAATCGTACCCGTATGAGAAAAGCAGCAGGGTGACAATCACCCCGCAAAACAGCGTTCGCCGCTGGCTGAGCCACTCCACCGCCGGATGAAAAGTGTAAATCACGACAAATGCGAACACGAACCAGGGCTGGATCAGATATCCGCGCTGATAGGGCTCCCACAGGTAGTAAATGGTTACCCAGAACAGAAAGACGATCACCAGGCTTTTGATCTTATCCAGCTGCCAGCGCGTGCCGTGTCGGGATTGCCCATCCAGATACCCTGCAACCACAAAAAACAACGGCGTGGCGATGGTCGAAATGAAGGTTAAAAAACCGAGGATCCAGTGATAGTCATAATCGTAATGGTCCCAGGTGTTGTAGATGGTGAAGAAGGTGACCGCCGTCATACAGCCCAGCGTCTTGATGATGTTCAGCCCTGTCGCATTCATTGTTGTTCAGCTTCGTCCTTACGATGAAAACACGCGTAAATTACGGGGAGTACCAGCAGCGTCAGGATTGTAGCAAACCCAAGCCCAAACATAATCACAACGGCCATGCTCTGGAAGAACACATCCAGCAGCAGGGGGGCGAGGCCAAGCACGGTCGTAAAGGCGGTGAGCAGGATGGGACGCAGGCGCGACGTGGCGGCGTAAACGATCGCACTGTGCTGATCCTGCTGCGCTTTCTGCTGCTCTATCTCTTCCACCAGCACAATGCCGTTGCGGATCAGCATCCCGCTCAGGCTCAGCAGGCCAATCAGTGCCATAAAGCCAAAGGGGATCCCGGTAAGTAAAAAACCGGGCGTAACGCCGATCAGCGCCAGCGGCACGGTCAGCCAGATAGCGACGGCGTTTTTCACCGAACTGAACATCAGCACCGTGATCACAAACATCACCAGATACCCGAGCGGCAGCGTGGTAAATAGCCCCTGCTGCGCTTCGCTGGAGTTCTCCGCGTCCCCGCCCCATTCAATGCTGTAGCCGTGAGGCAGAGGCAGGGCATCTATTTGCGGCTTCACGCGGGCGAGAATATCGCCGGACGTTTGCTGGCTTAGCGGGTCAGGGTCGGTCTGCACGGTCAGCACGCGCGAGCGGTCGCGACGCAGGATCAGCGGATCTTCCCACTCCAGCGCGAAGCCGCTGACGACGTTGCTCAGCGGAATATACTGCTGCCGGGTCTGGCTCCAGACCAGGACGTTATTCAGGTGATTGGCGTCCAGCCGCTCACTTTCCGGCGGGCGCACCACCACGGGTAACAGGTCGCTTCCTTCTCTGTACAGTCCCGCCCGGCTGCCGGAGAAATTCATCTCCAGGGCGTTATCGACGTCTTGCTTATCCACGCCAAGCTCACGTCCCAGCGCGGTGACGTACTGCGGGCGGATCACTTTGCTGCGGTTTTGCCAGTCGTTCCTGACGCTGTCCGTCGCCGGATCGCGCGTAAGAATACTGTCTACCTGGCTGGCGATCAGACGCAGCCTGTCCGGATCGGGGCCCTTAATACGTATTTCAATGGCGCTGTCACCGGAGGGGCCAAACATCACCCGTTTCGTGCTGGCGTTAACCTGCGGGTAGTTCCGTGCAATGTACTCATCAACGTGGCGGGTCAGGGCGGGGATGTTACGCTGGTCGTCCATTCTCACCATGATTTGTGCATAGTTGCTGTACTGCCGCTGTCCGCTGTAGGTCAAAATAAATCGCATACTTCCCTGACCAATCGTCGAGACCGTAGTTTCCACGCCAGGCTGGCCGTTAATGGTTTTCTCGATATCACCGGTCATCTTCTCGGTCCAGTTAATGTCGGTCCCGTAAGGGAGCCAGAGGTCGACAAAGAAAATTGGCGTACTGGATGAGGGGAAGAAGTTCTGCCGCACCGAGCCAAAGCCCCAGATGGCGGCAGCCAGCAGTGCGGCCATCACCATCAGCGTTAGCGCTTTACGCCGTAACAGTGCATTGAGCAAACCCCGGTAGATCCGATAGATGCGTTTGTCGTAGGGATCCGTTTCGTCGGCGTCTGGCGGTGCTGCGTCATGTTTAAACAGCCACCATTTAATCAGCACCGGCGTAATGGTGAGGGCTGAGAACCAGCTCAGCATCAGCGAAATCAGCAACACCTGAAACAGCGACTTACAGTATTCGCCGGTGGAGTCCTGTGACAGCCCGACGGGCGCAAAAGCCAGGATGGCGATGACCGTCGCACCCAGCAGCGGCAGCGCAGAGCGGCGAATAATAGCGTTAATGGCGTTAAGCAGAGGCGAGCCCTGCTGCCGGGCTATCAGTACCCCTTCGACAACCACAATGGCGTTATCGACCAGCATACTGAGGGCGATGATCAGCGCCCCCAGTGAAATACGCTGTAGTTCTATGCCCCAGAGATACATGATCAGCAGCGTGCCCAGCACGTTGAGCGCGAGGGAAAAGGCGATAATGAGCCCGCTGCGTAAGCCCATAAAGATCAGCAACACACCGACGACAATCGCCAGCGCCATCAGGAAATTAATGATAAATCCGTTGACGGAATGCCCGACCTCCGCCGCCTGATCGTAAAACAGGTCGATATGGATACCTGCCGGTTTCTCGGCTGACATCTGCTCAAGCTTCGCCTCCAGGGCATGTCCCACGTCGATCACGTTAACGCCGGGTATAAAGGAGACGCCCATGGTGACGGCTTTTCTGCCGTTGGCATGGTAGATGCTGGCAGGGGACGCATCCAGCCCACGTGACAGGGTGGCAATATCCCGTAAACGGGTAGCCGCCCCAACGCCGGGCGGGGTCACTATGAGATCGGCCAGCTCGTCAATACTTTCGAATTCACCGGTAGGATGCAGACGAATTGACTCAGTACCGGAGGGGATCTCTCCCGCGCTGGAAACCACGTTCAGCCTGCTGAGCTGGGCAGAAAGCTGGTTAAGCGTAATCCCGCGCGCGGCCATTTTGCTCAGAGAAATGTCCACGTTAATCTGCTGGGTGAGGGCTCCGCCGATGGCCACTTTGCCCACGCCCGGCACGAGGACCAACTCCCGGCGCAGCTGCTCGGCATACCGGACCAGTTCCGGATTGCTGAATTCATCGCCGGAAATGGCAAAGAAAAAGCCGAACACATCGCCAAAATCGTCATTCACAAACGGGGTCACTACCCCCGGTGGAAACTGTCGGGCGGCATCTCCCACCCGGCGACGCAGTTCATCCCAGATTTGCGGCAGCGCATTTGAGTGGTAGCGCGAGGCTATATTGACCGTGATCTGCGACAGGCCGCTGGAGGAGATGGAGCTGACGTTATCCAGGTAAGGTAACTGCTGAAGCGCGTTTTCCAGTGGCAGGGTGACCTCTTCCTCAACCTGCTGCGCCGACGCGCCCGGATAATGAGTGATTACCACCGCCGTTTTGATGGTAAACGCCGGATCTTCCAGTCTGCCGATGTTCAACAGGGCAATAATGCCACCTACGCCCAGCAGCAGAATAGTCAGCCAGACGCGAACCGGGTTGCTGATAAACTGACGAGAGATATCCATTACAGTCCCCGTTCACGCGTCCAGATACGTACCGGCTGGTTGGGATGTAACTCCCCAACGCCTGCGGCCACCACGCGTTCACCCGCCTTAAGCCCACCGACGATGACGACCCCCTCAGCGCTGACTTGCCCGACGCTGACCTTACGATCTTCCAGGTGCAATGTATCGCCTTCGCCCGTCACCACCCAGACGTGTGGCTCATTGCGCGGGCGGTTATCCGGGTTAAAGACCGCTTCAACCGGCACCACCAGCGCCTCACTGCCCACGCCCGCCGGTAGGTTGGTTAAATTGATGGTGACCGTTCCGCTGACGCCGCCCACGACGGGAAAATCATCCGGGCGGGGCATGGTTAAAATCACCTGCCAGGTCAATGTGTTGCTGTCGCTACTGCCTGAGTGCTCTTTGTACACAGCGGTAAACTCGCGACCGGGCAGGGCGTTGATCCTCACTACCGGTTTGTACTGCGCATTGCGGATATCGAAGGTGTTAAACAGGTTCTCTGGAAGGCTGAACACCACGTCCAGCAGGTCGGTACGGGTCAGGGTGACGACGGGCTGGCCGGCTGAGACGACCTGATGATTTCGCACATGTACGCTGGCCGCTGTCCCGCTAAAGGGGGCGACGAGCGTCATCTGGCTTAATTCCTCGCGAGCAATCTGTAGCGCGGCGTTTGCAGAATCGCGGTTTGCGCGCTGGACATCCATCTCGGCCTTCGACACGGCCTGGCGTCCTGCCAGGGTCTGGAAGCGGTCGAATTGCCGCTGAGCCAGGGTCGCCGCCGTTTGCCTGTCGTTCAGACGCTGCCGGGCTTCGCGATCGTTAAGACTGGCGAGCCGTTGCCCCTGTTTGACAACGGCACCCTGGCGAATGTCCAGGGTCTCAATCTGCCCGGCACGTTTGAACGCGAGATCGGTGGCGTCGCCGGATTCGATACGTGCGGGAAATACGCGCTGCTGCGCGTTGCCAGCCTTAACCACCTCTGCGACTTTTACCATTTTCGGCAGGGGCGCGGCGCGGTCGGGTTTGGGGTCGCACGCCGTCAGCAGCAATAAAACAGCAGGCAGAAGAGAGAGGTAGCGCTTCACAGTATTCCCCTGATAATAATTGTTTTATTTATTTCGTCATCAATGCTGGGGTGGCACTATTCCGCCAGGGCCGAGACGACCACATAGGTAAATAAACCGATTGCTGTGCTGGCGATAATGGCAAGCGCAATAAACAAACCAAGGCGAATCAGGCTTAAACCGTACATGCATTCCTCCATGAGGTTGAAGGTGGCGCGGGATAATGAGAATGAACGTGTTGCATGTCTGACTATGAGCATAGTCGGTGAATAAATAAATGTTAAATAACCATTATTAGTGGCGTGACATACTCAGGCGAAACAAGCGATACGATAGCGTATCCCCTTTGAATAACATCCTGATATTCCTGTGCTACGTTTAATAGCATCCATTCCTTTTTTCCGTAAAAGGCATTCACGCCTGTACCCATAGGTTTGATGCGATCTCTCCTGATTCACTCACTGTTGTGTTGGTTATAAAAAGGACGCTTGATATGTATAAAACGATTCTGGTGCCGGTAGATGTATACGAAACAGCGTTGTCTGATAAAGCGCTACAGCATGCCCAATTCCTGGCGCAAAGCGCATCGGGTAATGTCCATCTGCTGTACGTTATGCCAAAGTTCTCGGCGGAACTGACCCGCGGTTTTATTGCAGACGCGAGAAAGATGGATGAATATATGATTAATAATGCTAAAGAAAAACTGGCCGCGCTGGTAAAAAAAATCAGCCTGCCGGAAGCAAATGTCCATCTACATGTTCGCAGCGGGAATATACGTGATGAGGTAATCAAACTGGCGGATGAACTTAACGTCGGCGCGATTATTGTGGGGTCGCGCAATCCCAATATTCAAACCCATTTATTAGGGTCAGAGGCGGCGAGTATCGTTCGTTATGCACATGTTCCTGTTTTCGTTATTCGTTAATGACATGAAAGCAAGGTGATTTCTGAAAAGAACCCGAGGAAGGAACGATGATAACAGAAAAGCCTCACCATCCGTATTATCAACAGACCGTTGATGAAACCCTGACAAATATCCAATCCAGCCTGGACGGACTTACCAGTGCAGAAGCCACCGCCAGACTGGAAAAATACGGTGAAAATGCCTTACCGCAAAAACCGGGTAAACCTGGCTGGCTGCGCTTTCTGGCCCATTTCAACGATGTCCTTATTTACGTCCTACTGGCGGCGGCGCTGCTGAAGCTGATAATGGGACACTGGGTGGATATGTTTGTCATTCTTGGGGTGGCCATCATCAACGCCCTGATTGGACATATTCAGGAGAGCAATGCGGAGAAATCGCTGCAAAGCATTCGTAATATGCTCTCCAGCGAGGCTGTGGTCATCCGGCAGGGCAACCATGAAACTATCCCGACGACAGCGCTGGTGCCGGGAGATATCGTGGTGATACGCGCCGGGGATCGCATTCCTGCCGACCTTCGCGTAATAGAGGCGCACAACCTGCGGGTGGAAGAAGCTATTCTTACCGGCGAATCCACGGTAGTGGAGAAAAGCAGCGATGCGCTCCACGGGGAGTTGCCGTTAGGCGACCGTTACAACCTGCTTTATTCTGGCACCACCGTCAGCTCCGGCGGGGGAAAAGGGCTGGTGGTGGCGACCGGGGGGGAGACCGAACTCGGCCATATCAACCAGATGATGTCAGACATTGAAAAACACCGTACCCCGTTGATGGTGCAAATGGACAAGCTCGGCAAGACCATTTTTATCACCATTCTGGTGATGATGCTGGCGCTGTTCGTTTTCAGTCTTATCTTCCGTGATATGCCCGTTTCAGAGTTGGTGCTGTCGCTGATTAGCCTTGCGGTGGCGGCGGTGCCGGAAGGTTTACCGGCCATTATCTCTATCATCCTCTCGCTGGGCGTGCAGGCGATGGCGCGTCGCAAGGCGATTATTCGCAAGCTGCCTACCGTGGAAACGCTGGGGGCGATGACGGTGATCTGCTCGGATAAAACCGGCACCCTGACCATGAATGAGATGACGGTAAAAGCGGTGATTACCGCGGACACCACCTACCGCGTGGAGGGAGACAGCTACGAGCCGGTGGGCAATATTCACCCTGTTGACGATCCAACACCGGTAACCGTGACCCAGGGGTCTGTGCTGGAGCGCTATCTGCGCACCGTCGATCTCTGTAATGACAGCCAGCTGATCAAAGATGAGCAGGGGCTGTGGAAAATCACCGGCGGGCCTACCGAAGGCGCGCTGAAGGTGCTGGCGGCAAAAATCCCGCTTCCGGCAATTGACGCCGAATTGCGCAGTAAAATCCCATTCGATTCGCAATATAAATACATGTCCACCCTTTATCGCCTGGGCGACGAAGAGGTGATGTTAATCACCGGTGCGCCGGACGTCCTTTTCCGTCTTTGCCAGCACCAGCAGACTCAAAACGGGCTGGAGCCGTTCAACCTGCACTATTGGGAAGAGAAGATTGAAGAGTATGCGCGCGAAGGATTGCGCATGGTGGCTGCGGCCTGGAAACCGGCCGCCAGCGGGCAGCGCGAGCTGACGCATGCGGATCTGCAAGAGGGGGTCATACTGCTCGGCATTGCGGGCATGATGGATCCCCCGCGCCCGGAAGCCATATCGGCCATTGCCGACTGCTTGCAGGCGGGCATTCGCGTGAAAATGATTACCGGGGATCATCCACAAACGGCGATGAGCATTGGTCAGATGCTGGGTATTGGCAACGCGGCGAGCGCCATTACCGGGCGCGAACTGGAGGCGATGGACGACCACCAGCTGAGCGAGGCGGCGCAAAAATACGATATCTTTGCCCGAACCAGCCCGGAAGATAAATTCCGTCTGGTGCAGGCGCTGCAAAGTAAGCAGGAAGTGGTCGGGATGACCGGGGACGGCGTGAACGATGCGCCTGCGCTGAAGCGGGCGGATGTCGGCATCGCGATGGGGATCAAAGGTACTGAAGTCACCAAAGAAGCCGCCGATATGGTGTTAACGGATGATAACTTTGCCACCATTGCCCGGGCGGTCCATGAAGGGCGTCGGGTCTACGACAACCTGAAAAAGACCATTCTGTTCGTTATCCCGAGCAATATCGCCCAGGCCCTGCTGATCATTATTGCCCTGCTGGCGGGGAACCTGATCCCGTTAACACCGGTACTGATCCTGTGGATGAACATGGCAACCTCGGCAACGCTGTCGTTTGGTCTGGCGTTTGAAGCGGGTGAGAAGGACATCATGAACCGGCCGCCGCGTAAGTCTAACCTGCACGTGATGGACGGTTACGCCATCTGGCGCGTGGTGTTTGTCGGCCTGATGATTGCCATCAGCGCCTTTGTGCTGGAGGCCTGGCTGCAACCGCGCGGTTACTCGGCGGAGTTCATCCGCACCGTGTTGCTGCAAACGCTGGTCACTGCCCAGTGGTTTTACATGCTCAACTGCCGCGTCACCGATGGCTTCTCCCTGAGTAAAGGTCTGCTGGCTAACAAGGGCATATGGATCGTGAGCGGCGTACTTCTGGCCCTTCAGCTTCTGATCGTCTATGCGCCATTTATGCAGATGTTGTTCGGTACCGAAGCGCTGCCGTTCCGCTACTGGATCATTACCTTCCTGATCGGGTTCGCAATGTTCATGATTGTGGAAGCGGAAAAAGTCCTTACCCGGAGATGGCGCACGACGAAAGGATAACTGAATGAGTAGGCTAAGCCTGCCCACCGGCAGGCTTTCTCTTTGACCGAGTACAGAACACTATGATTCGATTTGCCGCGTTCGTTTTTACGCTTTGTATACTGGTTCCCGCTGCATCTGCTGTAACCTACCCACTCCCTCCCGAGGGGAGCCGCCTGGTGGGAGCGCCGATAACTGTCACCGTACCTGAAGGCAATACCCTGCCGCTCGAAGCGTTTGCAGCGCAGCACGGGCAAGGGTTAAGCAATATGCTGGAAGCTAACCCGGGGGTAGATCCGTTTTTACCACGTGCCGGTACAGCGCTGGTGGTGCCGCAGCAGCTTATTCTGCCGCCAACCGTGCGTGAAGGGATTGTGGTGAACGTCGCGGAAATGCGTCTTTACTATTATCCACCCGGCAGCAACACGGTTGAGGTGCTGCCTATTGGCATTGGTCAGGCCGGGCGCGAAACGCCGCGTAACTGGGTAACCGCCGTTGAGCGCAAACAGGAAGGCCCAACCTGGTCACCCACGCCAAATACGCGACGTGCTTACGCGAAGGAGGGGAAAACGTTGCCCGCGTTCGTTCCCGCCGGGCCGGATAACCCGATGGGGCTGTATGCCCTTTATATCGGCAGGCTGTACGCGATCCACGGTACCAACTCAAATTTCGGCATTGGCCTGCGCGTCAGCCAGGGCTGCATTCGCCTGCGTAATAACGATATCAAATACCTGTTCGATAACGTTTCGGTGGGGACGCGGGTACAGCTTATCGATCAGCCCGTAAAAGTGACCACCGAGCCGGATGGTAGCCGCTGGGTAGAGGTTCACGAGCCGCTTTCACGCAATCGCGCGGAATTTGAATCAACCCGAAAAGTGCCGCTGCCCATTTCGGCCGCGCAAAGGACGCAGCTGATAAGTGAAGGGGCGGGCGCTGAGCTGGAACGGCGGTCGGGGATGCCGGTGAGGCTTGCAATGCCCGGTGGCGTTGCGCTTTCCGGGCCTACAGGACCGTAGGTCGGATAAGCGGAGCGTCACCCGACAAACTTACCAAACGCAGAAAAGCAAAAAGCCTGCTTTAAAAGCAGGCTTTTCAAATTTGGCTCCTCTGACTGGACTCGAACCAGTGACATACGGATTAACAGTCCGCCGTTCTACCGACTGAACTACAGAGGAATCGTGTGAACGGGGCGCATATTATCGACCTGCGTACGCCTTGTCAAAGGATGGATCGCCGACTTTAGACTGTTTGCTGACAAAAACAGCAAACTGACGTTTTTGCCAACGGAATGCACCATTATTGTGCAGATATACCCCGAATGGGGCAGATCGGAATCCGTTGTCACTGTCTGAAAACAGGCACCAGCGATTGGCTTTCCTTATTTTCAGCCGCTTAGCAAAGATATTTATTCGCTGCCAAAACCTGGCATCCATATTGCAAAACCTGTTTAACAACACAGCCGTTACCGGCACGCTATTTTCGAACAGGGGGCAACATGAACTTAAGACGACTGAAATACTTCGTAAAAATCGTCGATATCGGCAGCCTGACCCAGGCGGCTGAAGTGCTGCATATCGCGCAGCCTGCGCTGAGCCAGCAGGTCGCGACTCTGGAAGGCGAAATGGACCAGCAACTGTTGATCCGCACCAAGCGCGGCGTAACGCCTACCGAAGCGGGAAAAATTTTATATACCCATGCCCGTACGATCCTGCGTCAGTGCGAACAGGCGCAACTGGCCGTGCACAACGTAGGTCAGACCCTGAGCGGGAATGTCTCCATTGGCCTGGCGCCGGGAACGGCCGCATCGTCGGTAACCATGCCGCTGCTTCAGGCGGTGCGCGCGGAGCTACCGGAAGTGCTGGTTTATCTGCATGAGAACAGTGGTTCCGTGCTCAATGACAAACTGCTCAACGGTCAGCTGGATATGGCGGTGCTGTACGATCGCTCACCGGTTGCCGGGATCACCAGCCAGCCGCTGCTTAAGGAAGATCTTTATCTGGTCGGGACCCGTGATTGCCCCGGCCAGAGCATTGATTTAACCGCCGTGGCAGAGATGAACCTGTTCCTGCCGCGCGACTACAGCGCCGTGCGCGTTCGCGTTGACGAAGCGTTCTCGCTGCGCCGTCTGACGGCGAAGATTATCGGTGAGATTGATTCCATCTCCACGCTGACTGCCGCCATTGCCAGCGGCATGGGGGTAACGGTACTGCCCGAGTCTGCCGCACGTTCACTGTGCAGCGCGGCGAATGGCTGGATGGCCCGCATCACCACGCCATCCATGAGCTTACCGCTGTCGTTGAATATGTCCGCGCGCGGCTCCCTGTCACCGCAGGCGCAGGCGGTGAAAGAGATCCTGATGTCTCTGGTCAGTAAGCCGTCGCTGGAAAATCGCGAGCTGCAACTGGTCAGCTGATATTCCAAATAAGCATAAGATGCTGGTTTTTATTATTTGTTCTCCAGCCCGGCTGACTCTAACAATAGCCTTATGTCAGATGCGCCGGAGTGAATCGTGAATTTCCAGCAACTTAAAATTATTCGTGAGGCGGCCAGGCGGGATTACAACCTGACCGAGGTCGCCAACATGCTTTACACCTCCCAGTCAGGCGTCAGCCGACATATCCGCGAGCTTGAGGAGGAGTTAGGCATTGAGATTTTTATCCGTCGCGGCAAGCGCCTGCTGGGCATGACGGAGCCAGGCAAGGCATTGCTGACCATCGCTGAGCGCATTCTCAACGAGGCCAGCAACGTTCGTCGGCTGGCAGATCTCTTTACCAACGACGCGTCAGGTGTGCTGACAATCGCCACCACCCATACGCAGGCGCGCTACAGTCTTCCGACCGTTATCAAAGCATTTCGTGAGATCTTCCCGGACGTACGTCTGGAACTGATCCAGGGCACGCCGCAGGAAATCGAAGTGCTGCTGCATAACGGTGGGGCAGATATTGGTATCGCCAGTGAACGGCTGAGCAACGACCCGCTGCTGGTGGCGTTCCCGTGGTTCCGCTGGCATCACAGCCTGCTGTTACCCGCCGATCACCCCCTGAATCAGGTTTCGCCCTTGACGCTGGAAGAGATCGTCAAATGGCCGCTGATTACCTACCGGCAGGGCATTACCGGACGCTCGCGCATTGATGAAGCGTTCAAGCGTAAAGGTCTCACACCGGACGTGGTGCTGAGCGCGCAGGATTCCGACGTGATCAAAACCTACGTCGAGTTAGGGCTGGGGATTGGCCTGGTGGCCGAGCAGTCTGGCGGAGAATATGAAGCCGGAAATCTGGTGCGCCTGGATACGCGTCATCTTTTCGACGCGAATACCGTCTGGCTTGGGCTAAAGCGCGGGCAGCTTCAGCGCAACTACGTGTGGCGATTTATCGAGCTGTGCAATGCAGGTCTGTCCGTGGATGAGATCAAACGCCAGGTGATGGAACCGGAAGAAGTGGCGATTGATTATCAGATTTAACTACGCGTCTGCCCGGTTGCGCTTTCCGGGCTTGTATTCCCCCTTCACCCTGTTTCTCCTTTATTTCTGAAGACGGCTTCCATATTTTGCATCCTTAACCTGCATACCAGCCAATCTGTCTGCATAATCGGCACTATTGTTTTGCATCTATATAGTTTTTGATCTATATTGCACAAGGAGGTCCCGTGTGGGCGATTAAAACTCCGGACAGGTTTGACGACTGGTTCACCTCATTAAACGATAGCGAGAGAGCCAGTGTACTGGCTGCGCTACTTGTTTTGCGGGAGAAGGGACCGGGTCTGTCCAGACCGTATGCCGATACGCTGAAGGGCTCCCGCCACAGCAACATGAAAGAGTTGCGTATCCAGAGTAAGGGTGATCCGCTGAGGGCATTTTTCGCTTTCGATCCGAACCGTACGGGTATTGTACTGTGTGCGGGCAATAAGGTCGGTAATGAAAGGCGATTTTACGATGAGATGCTCTTCGTTGCGGATCGGGAATACACTCGCTGGCTGAACACATTAAAAGAGAGGAATTAACGCGATGGGCAGAACCCTGGAGCAGCTTATTGCAGATGAAAAACCTGAGGTTGTTGCCAGCGCACAGGCAATGGCAACGGATATTTTGCTCAATATCCATCTGGCCGAGTTACGTGAAAAAGTGCAAAAAACGCAGGTAGATATGGCCAGGGCGTTGGGTATTAAACAACCTACTGTCGCCGTCATGGAAAAGGCAGGACGCGATATTAAGCTTTCTTCTTTGAAACGCTACGTTGAGGCCGCCGGAGGGAAGCTACGGCTGGATGTAGAACTGCCCGATGGTTCTCATTACGAGTTTGTGTTGTAACCCACAAAAGCAAAAAGCCTGCTTTAAAAGCAGGCTTTTCAAATTTGGCTCCTCTGACTGGGATCGCCTTTGCCAGTAACTGGCTAATATAAAAGATAATTAAAAAGTCTCTTATGTCAAGACCACCAAGATGACCATCAAAACTCACAAGTGAGTCGTACTATTTTTTGTATGTACTTTGTTCTAATATTTATTGTGCACTTAGTAGGTTTTTATTAAAAATGCCACAAAGAAAGAAAAGTTCAATAGGTAGCTAACGTTCTATAAAATTAGAGCTGTTAACTTAAGTAACATAGATATAATATGAAGGTTGGATAAATGGAAATTAATAATGTTTCAGAAATGCTTAGGTGTTTCATGATAGCAGAACGTGATATATTGAATAATTCCGATATTATCCATGCTCCGACTATAGGGGAAATGTATGAAGGATTGACAAAGGATATATTAAAAAAAGTAATACCTTCAGAATTAAATCTATCTGTTGTGAATGGTTTTATTCATGATGGACATGGTGGGCAATCGCGACAAATTGATTGCATGGTTGTACATGGTGAAGGTGAAGTAATTAGGCACACCAATAAAAAAAGATACCATGTAAAAGATGTTGTGGCAATATTTGAAGTAAAAAAAGAGCTTTTGCCTGAACAGTTGAAGGATTCTATAGATCTATTAACGACGATTGATGATATATATTTTTCTTATAGAAGTAAAACATTAGATGCACCTGCATTTTCTACTTTTTATGCTGCTAAATCATTTGAGAGAATAACGGGAAAGATTGCTCCTAGGTATGATGAAAAGGATAGTTTATCTATCTTGGATAGTGCAATTTATCACTCTTTAGTTATTGATCAGCTAACTCCTGTCAGAATTGCAATTGGATATAAC
>NZ_JADBPZ010000036.1:0-29925 GCF_014893445.1 Enterobacter cloacae complex sp. P29RS
CCTGGCACGTTCACCGGTCATGTCGTTACAGAGTAGCAAGGAACATAAAGTGAACGGAATGACCACCACCGCCGTATGTTCCCCTCACCCTAACCCTCTCCCCGGAGGGGCGAGGGGATTGCTCAGTGCTCGCATTAATTTGTGGGGAACCCTCAGCCCACGGGGAGAGGGTACATACAAAAAAAATCCGCCACATTGGGCGGATTTTTTACTGGCTCACCGAAGTGATTAGAAGCGATAACCTACGCCCGCGATCCAGGTGCCAACGTCAACGTTGCGGATACGGCTCTGCTCATAGGAGAAGTCCAGAGCAACGTTTTCGATTGGGTTGAACTGCATACCTGCGCCATAGGAGAAACCGTAGTCGCTGTTGCTTGCAGTACGGTTCAGACCCTGGTTTTCGGTCTGCTGGAATTTACCGTAGCCAACACCTACAACACCGTAGATGCTTGCCCAGTCATTCAGGCGGTAAGCAGGACCCGCGGTGATGCCGTAGTACTGACCTTTATTGTAAGAGCCATTTTCAGTACGATCTTTCTCGGTGTAAGTGAAAGAACCGATCACACCCAGCGGGTTGTTGTCTTGCTCGTAACGGTACTTCAAGTTGAAACCGTTGGTTTTGTTCATCACGCCCTGCATATCGCTCTGAGCGTAACCACCAGTTACAGTAGAAGTTGCCGCTACAGCGGTACCTGCGGAAACAGCCAGAACAGCTGCCAGTGCTGAAAGACATGCAATTTTTTTCATAACCACCTCAAATGTGCTTCAAGTAAGTCCGTAAGTTTTAAATATATCAAAAAAATCTGTGAAACTCTTTGTCATTCACGATGTCTAATGCGACCTTTCCTGTAACAGAACATTTCCAGCACCAGCTATCTCGTTCAAATAACTCCAGATTTTCACCTGTAAATGCTAATAGTGCGCGTCATCGCCATTTAGTTCATCCAGATTATTCCTAATCTTTCAGGCGATAAAATCAGCAACGTTTTCTCATTTTACGGATTTTCCCTGGATTTTTTTTCAACAGTAGCTCAACCGTTGCAGGTTATTTCCATTACACTGCGACTTTTACCTCTTTTGACAAAAATTGACAGGAGAAAGGATGCCAGGTTTACCTCGTAAATCGTCGGTCTGGATGCCGGTGGCAGTCATACTTATCGCGATGATGTCCATACAAAGCGGCGCGTCGCTGGCAAAATCGCTGTTTCCGCTGATTGGTGCGCCCGGCGTCACGGCGCTGCGTATCGCATTAGGCACCCTGATCCTCGTGGTTGTCTTTAAACCCTGGCGGCTACGGTTTAAAAAGGAGCAGCGACTGCCTCTGCTTTTTTATGGGCTGGCGCTGGGAGGGATGAACTACATGTTCTACCTCTCTATTCAGACTATCCCGCTGGGGATCGCGGTCGCGCTTGAATTTACCGGCCCGCTGGCGGTTGCCCTCTTTTCTTCTCGTCGCCCGGTAGACTTTATCTGGGTCATACTGGCCGTGCTGGGGCTATGGTTCCTGCTGCCGCTCGGCCAAAGCGTTTCACAAATCGATTTGACAGGGGCCGCTCTGGCGCTGGGCGCAGGGGCGTGCTGGGCGGTGTATATTCTCACTGGTCAGCGTGCGGGCGAAGAGCACGGCCCCGCGACGGTCGCCTTAGGCTCGCTGATTGCCGCGGTTATCTTTGTCCCGATCGGCATGGCACAAGCAACGGACTCAATATGGCAGTGGTCAATCCTGCCGGTTGGGCTGGCGGTCGCCATTCTTTCCACGGCGCTGCCCTACTCTCTGGAGATGATCGCCCTGACGCGTCTGCCTACGCGAATTTTTGGTACGCTCATGAGCATGGAGCCCGCGCTGGCTGCCATCTCTGGAATGATGTTCCTCGGCGAAACCCTGACACTGGTGCAGACGCTGGCGCTCTGTTCCATTATCGCGGCGTCAATGGGCTCTACATTGACCATGCGCCCGGAACCAAAAGTACATAAGATTGACCTCAACTAGCCCTTAAATTCTGCATGGCTTACCGGCCATGCAGAATATAGGCCTCGTCAGCCCTTCAAATAATTTCTTACAAACTCTCTTATATTGCCAAAATATTTCACCTGCCCACCTTGTCACTTAACGAATTAAGATTGATCTGCATCAATTTATATAAAAAACTTTAAAATCATTAAGTTAAAACTTCAACCATCCTTTCGCTATTAAACCGATAGGCAGCGCCAAACCGCAGAGAAAAAATCCGGTGCTATACTTAATCCCGTAATTACCTGGGACACAAACATCAAGAGGATATGAGATTATGAGTACCGCTAAACTGGTGAAAACGAAAGCGTCTAATCTGCTTTATACCCGTAACGATGTATCGGATAGCGATAAAAAAGCGACCATTGAGCTGCTGAATCGCCAGGTGGTCCAGTTCATCGATCTTTCGCTGATCACCAAACAGGCCCACTGGAATATGCGCGGTGCAAACTTTATTGCCGTTCATGAAATGCTGGATGGCTTCCGCACAGCACTGGTGACTCATCTGGATACCATGGCCGAACGCGCCGTACAGCTGGGCGGTGTGGCTCTGGGTACCACGCAGGTGATCAACAGCAAAACGCCACTGAAAAGCTATCCGCTGGATATCCATACCGTTCAGGATCACCTGAAAGAGCTGGCAGACCGTTATGCGATTGTCGCTAACGATGTTCGTAAAGCGATTGGCGAAGCAAAAGATGAAGACACCGCTGATATCTTCACTGCCGCGTCACGCGACCTGGATCAGTTCCTGTGGTTCATTGAGTCAAACATCGAATAATCCCTGCGGATTGTCTGAATAACCCTCGCCCCTGGCGGGGGTTTTGCACATTTATGGTGCACACTTTTGTCCGCAACGGCCGCAAAAGTGAATAAAATGTAATAATCACCTCACACAACCGTTAACGGAAGATTGTTTTTTCGTCAGATTCTGCGCTAAATATCCCCCTGTCAGAAGACCTTAACGAAGCGCACCAAAACGGTGCTCCATTCTGGTGCAACCTGACAGAATTGCCACGCTTTTTGTGCAATGCGTGACATTATCCCCTTTGCAAAACAACAGCTTGTAAAACTGGCACGATTTTTTCATTGTGCATGAGGTTCTCGCAGGGGATCGCCCCGTGGATATAAAAGGAAATGCTATGAAGTCTGTATTAAAAGTTTCACTGGCTGCACTTACCCTGGCGTTTGCGGTGTCCTCGCAGGCTGCCGACAAACTGGTTGTGGCGACTGACACGGCGTTCGTACCGTTTGAATTCAAACAGGGTGATAAATACGTTGGTTTTGACGTTGATCTGTGGGCCGCTGTCGCAAAAGAACTCAAACTGGATTACACCCTGAAGCCAATGGATTTCAGCGGCATTATCCCGGCACTGCAAACCAAAAACGTTGACCTGGCGCTGGCGGGCATCACCATTACCGAAGAACGTAAAAAAGCTATCGATTTCTCTGATGGCTACTACAAAAGCGGCCTGCTGGTGATGGTGAAAGCGGATAACAACGACGTGAAAAGCGTGAAAGATCTCGACGGTAAAGTGGTCGCCGTGAAGAGCGGCACCGGTTCCGTTGATTACGCGAAAGCCAATATCAAAACCAAAGACCTGCGTCAGTTCCCGAACATCGACAACGCTTACATGGAACTGGGCACCAACCGCGCAGACGCGGTGCTGCACGACACGCCTAACATCCTTTACTTCATCAAAACCGCCGGTAACGGCAAGTTCAAAGCGGTAGGTGATTCCCTGGAAGCTCAGCAGTACGGTATTGCGTTCCCGAAAGGCAGCGACGACCTGCGTAATAAAGTTAACGGCGCGCTGAAAACCCTGAAAGAGAACGGCACCTATAACGAAATCTACAAAAAATGGTTCGGTACCGAGCCTAAATAATTTCACCTGACTTCAGGTTTGTAACGCCCGGTGGCGCTACCGCTTACCGGGCCTACGTTTTTCGTTTTTCACCACGGTATACAGGAATACATCATGCAGTTTGACTGGAGCGCCATCTGGCCTGCCATTCCTCTCTTGCTTGAAGGCGCTAAAATGACCTTGTGGATTTCGGTCCTCGGTCTGGTTGGCGGGTTAATTATCGGTCTGGTGGCCGGTTTCGCCCGCACCTACGGCGGCTGGATTGCAAACCACATCGCACTGGTTTTCATCGAAGTGATCCGTGGCACCCCCATTGTGGTGCAGGTCATGTTTATCTACTTCGCCCTGCCGATGGCCTTCAACGATCTGCGCATTGACCCGTTCAGCGCAGCTGTCGTCACCATTATGATTAACTCCGGCGCCTACATTGCGGAAATCACCCGCGGTGCGGTGCTGTCGATTCATAAAGGCTTCAGCGAAGCTGGCCTGGCGTTAGGTCTTTCCCGTCGCGAAACGATCCGTCACGTGATCCTGCCGCTGGCGCTGCGCCGCATGCTGCCGCCGCTGGGCAACCAGTGGATCATCAGCATTAAAGACACCTCGCTGTTTATTGTTATCGGCGTGGCCGAGCTGACCCGTCAGGGCCAGGAGATCATCGCGGGTAACTTCCGCGCCCTGGAAATCTGGAGTGCGGTCGCCGTTGTCTACCTGATTATCACGCTTGTCCTGAGCTTTGTTCTGCGTCGTCTTGAAAGAAGGATGAAAATCCTGTGATTGAATTTAAAAATGTTTCCAAGCACTTTGGTCCAACCCAGGTGCTGCACAATATCGATTTGAACATCAGGCAGGGTGAAGTGGTGGTGATCATCGGGCCGTCGGGTTCCGGAAAATCCACCCTGCTGCGCTGTATTAACAAGCTCGAGGAGATCACCAGCGGCGATTTGATCGTCGATGGTCTGAAGGTGAACGATCCGAAAGTGGACGAGCGCCTGATCCGCCAGGAAGCGGGCATGGTGTTCCAGCAGTTCTACCTGTTCCCGCACCTGACGGCGCTGGAAAACGTGATGTTCGGTCCTTTGCGCGTGCGTGGGGCCAGCAAAGCGGCGGCAGAAACGCTGGCAAAAGATCTGCTGGCGAAAGTGGGTCTGGCGGAGCGTGCCCACCACTATCCTTCCGAGCTGTCCGGTGGCCAGCAGCAGCGCGTGGCCATTGCCCGTGCGCTGGCGGTGAAGCCAAAGATGATGCTGTTTGATGAGCCAACCTCCGCACTCGACCCGGAGCTGCGTCACGAGGTGCTGAAAGTGATGCAGGATCTGGCAGAAGAAGGCATGACGATGGTGATCGTTACCCACGAAATCGGCTTTGCCGAAAAAGTGGCGTCCCGTCTGATCTTCATTGATAAGGGCCGCATCGCGGAAGACGGTAATCCGCAGGCGCTGATTGCGAACCCACCTAGCCAGCGCCTCCAGGAGTTCCTGCAACACGTCTCCTGATAGCCATACACAGAGCCGGGCATGCCCGGCTTTTTTATGCCGGATTGTTCCCAAAAACTCCCCTCCGCTCCGCGCGCTCTATACTTATCATTTTGCACGATATTTTTGTCGGAGGACGCCGTGCCGTGGATCCTGTTGCTACTGTTTACCCTGTTTAGCGCGCCATCACTTGCTGTAACCATTCCCGGCGTCACCACCGGAGCCACCGCCACCCAGCAAAATGCGCCGCCAGAACCCGACGCTGAAAAGAAAAAAGCCGCTTACAGCGCACTTGCCGACGTGCTTGAGAACGACACGTCCCGGCAGGAGCTTATCGATCAGCTGAGGAAAGTGGCCGCCACACCGCCTCAGGATCCGGTTCCGACTATCGCGCCGCCGGAAGTCGAAGACGAAAAGACGGTACTGGAAAACGTCACCGATATCAGTCGCCGCTACGGGGAAGCCCTGTCGTCGCGTTTTGCCCAGCTCTATCGCAACCTTGTTGGCACCTCGCATAAGCCTTTTAATCCCCACACCTTTTCTGCAGCCGCGACCCAGTTTTCTATTCTGGCCGCCGCGGTATTCATTTTTTACTGGCTGTTGCGCCTGTCTGTCTGGCCGCTTTACCGGAAGATGGGCCACTGGGGACGTAAAAAGAATCAGCATAAAAGCAGCTGGCTGCATCTTCCGGCAATGATTACCGGGGCCTTTATCATCGATTTGCTGCTGCTGGCGCTGACGCTGTTTGTCGGCCAAATGCTGGCCGATCGTCTTAATACCGGGAACAAAACCATCGCCTTTCAGCAGGGGCTGTTCCTGAACGCCTTTGCCCTGATCGAGTTCTTTAAGGCGCTCCTGCGGTTAATATTCTGTCCGCGCGTGCCGGAACTTCGCCCGTTCGCCATTTCGGATCGGAGCGCCAAATACTGGGCGGTTCGGCTCAGCGTGCTGAGCGGGTTGATCGGCTATGGCCTGCTGGTCGCCGTCCCGATTATTTCCAACCAGGTTAACGTGCAGTTCGGGGCCCTGGCGAACGTGCTGATCATGCTCTGTATTACCGTCTGGGCGCTGTACCTCATCTTCCACAATAAAAAAGCGATCACCGACAGTCTGCTTCACCTGGCCGATCGCTCCCTCTCCTTTTTCAGCCTCTTTATTCGCGCCTTTGCGCTGGTGTGGCACTGGCTGGCCAGCGCCTATTTTATTGTGCTGTGTTTCTTCTCGCTGTTCGATCCGGGCAACAGCCTGAAATTTATGATGGGGGCGACGTTCAAAAGCCTGGCGATTATCGGCATCGCGGCCTTTGTTTCTGGCCTACTCTCCCGCTGGCTGTCGAAGACGATCACCCTGTCGCCGCAGGTTCAGCGTAATTACCCCGAGCTGCAAAAACGGGTAAATGGCTGGACATCGGTGTCGCTGAAGGTGGCGCGTATTTTGACGGTCTGCGTGGCAATTATGCTGCTGCTGAATGCGTGGGGACTGTTTGATTTCTGGAACTGGCTGCATAACGGCGCCGGGGAAAAGACCGTCGATATTCTTATTCGTATCGCGCTGATCCTGTTCTTCTCCGCCGTCGGCTGGACGCTGCTGGCAAGCCTTATCGAAAACCGTCTGGTGTCGGATGTCCACGGCAGGCCGCTGCCGAGCGCCCGCGCCCGCACGCTGCTGACGCTGTTCCGCAACGCGCTGGCGGTGATCATTAGCACCATTACCATCATGATTGTGTTGTCGGAAATCGGCGTAAATATCGCCCCACTGCTGGCGGGTGCCGGTGCCCTGGGACTGGCGATCTCCTTCGGTTCACAGACGCTGGTGAAGGATATTATCACCGGCATTTTTATCCAGTTTGAGAACGGGATGAACACCGGGGATCTGGTGACCATTGGACCGCTCACCGGCACGGTGGAGAGGATGTCCATTCGCTCCGTCGGCGTACGTCAGGATACCGGGGCGTACCACATTATTCCGTGGTCATCGATCACCACCTTTGCCAATTTTGTGCGCGGCATTGGTTCGGTGGTGGCGAATTATGATGTCGATCGTCACGAAGATGCAGATAAGGCGAAACAGGCGCTGCGGGATGCGGTGAGCGAACTGATGGAGATGGAGGATATTCGCGCGCTGGTAATTGGTGAGCCGTCGTTTGCGGGCATCGTCGGGCTGACGAACACTGCCTTTACCCTGCGCGTGTCGTTCACCACCCAGCCGCTTAAGCAGTGGACGGTGCGCTTTGCTCTCGACAGCATGGTGAAAAAACACTTCGATCTGGCGAACGTGAGAGCGCCGGTGCAGACGTATCAGGTATTGTCGCCGCCCGCTTCGCCGCTCCCTCCGCAGGAGCCGACGCTGTAACCGAGCCGGGTGGCGGCTTCGCCTTACCCGGCCCGAGAAACGATTATTTGCGACGTTTGTTATCGTCCATAAAGGACCAGGCAATAAAGCGGCTCTGCTTCTGACCCTGCGCCATCTCTTTTTTGACCACTTTCACCGCCCCGACGTCGGTCAGCGCGCGGTAAAGCGGCGGCAGGTTATCGCCACGAGAGACCAGCGTGGTAAACCATTTCACCTGACGACCGAAGCCTTTACTCTCGGCAATCATGCGCAGAATAAAGGCTACTTCCCCGCCCTCGCACCACAGCTCCTGCTGCTGGCCGCCAAAGTTCAGCGCGCCATCTTCGGCCTGGCCCAGGTTACGCCGCTTGCGTTCACTTCCCGCACGCGCGGACGCGGCGGAGTCGTGGAATGGCGGGTTGCACAGGGTGGCATCATATTGTTCGTTCTTATGAATAATGCCGGTGAAAATAGCAGCGGCATCCTTCTGACGACGCAGACGAACGGCCCGGCTTAACCCCGGGTTAGCGTTGATAATGGCCTGCGCGCTGGCGAAGGCCTTATCACCGATCTCGCTGCCGGTAAATCGCCACTGGTACTCATGTGCGCCTATCAGGGGGTAGATCAGGTTCGCGCCCGTACCGATATCAAGGACGGTAGCCTGTTTCGGCACTACGCCATCGTGGTCATCCGCCAGCAGATCGGCAAGATGATGGACGTAATCCGCACGGCCCGGGACCGGCGGACAGAGAAAGCCATCAGGGATGTCCCAGTGCGTCACACCATAAAAATGGGCCAGCAGCGCTTTGTTCAGCGTTTTAACCGCCAGCGGATCGGCAAAGTTTACCGACGGTTCACCGGCTGGTGTCTGAACGATAAAACCCTGCAATTCAGGGCAGCTCAGACACAGGGCTTTCATATCGTAGCGGCTACGGTGGCGGTTACGCGGGTGCAATCCCGGCTTGTGGGAAGTCATGGCATTCTCCTTTAAACAGCCGCGTAAGATACCCTGTGACGGCGCGGGGGTAAATATCTGTCTGAGTCGCACAAAAAAACGACAAAAATCAGCGACCTGTATGTCTATGATCTGTCAACAAATTGTCAGAATTTATCGTTCAAAAAATAAGCAGATCATCATCAAATTTTTGCGCTAAATCACACGCATCAGGCTTCTAAACTTAACAGGAATCACCTGTTGTTTCCCCTGAGGATGTGATTATGAAAAAGTATCTGACCTTTATTATTGCGGGTGCGCTGGCAGGCGCATCATTCTCTGCCTTGTCCGTTCAACCTCTGACCGACAGTACCGACACCAGCCAGCTACGCGCGGCCGGGACGGTCTCTGTCAGCCGGGCAAGCAACCTTGATGACCTTCAGGACAAGCTGGCCGAAAAAGCTCGTCAGGAAGGCGCTAAAGGCTTCGTGGTGAACGCCGCCGGTGGCGATAACCATATGTACGGTACCGCGACTATCTATAAATAACTTACCGCCTTCCAAACTGCATCTGTCCGGCAGATGCAGTTCTCTCTGCCTGCGCCTTGACTGTGCGTTTTTTCACCCCATATTAAAATGCATGACTTGATCCTTTCAGGAGAACATCATGGCTTCCGGCTGGGCGAATGACGACGCCGTTAACGAACAGATCAACAGTACCATTGAAGATGCGGTTGCGCGTGCTCGCGGTGAAATTCCGCGCGGCGAAAGTTTGACGGAATGCGAAGAGTGCGGGGATCCCATTCCTGAGGCACGACGTAAAGCCATTCCCGGAGTACGGCTTTGCATCACCTGTCAGCAGGAGAAAGATTCAAAAAATGCTTCACATTCAGGATATAATCGCAGAGGATCGAAAGACAGCCAGTTACGTTGACTTTCCTTTACCGTAGTTAACCGCACCAACAGTTTACTTTACGCTCACGACTTTCAGCGAAGCGCGTAGCAAAACGTGCCCTTCTGATTGTGTCTGTAAAGCGTATCCGCAAGAAGTGTCAATTGCGCTTCTGATTTTATTAATAATCAATAAGTTATTTGTCATTCAATTTTTTTGACCAACCACGTCAATTCTCTTCGATTTTATCTTCCGCTAAAAAGCGTGATACTTATCACATCGACGGAACATCGTCCCCTTAACAGAATAACCTGCGAGAATTGACCTATGAAAACCATCAAATATGCTGTTGCCGCTGTTGCCCTGTCCGCTCTGTCTTTCGGCGCTTTCGCTGTAGAGCCAGTCTCCTCTACTCAGGCACAGGATCTGAACAAAATCGGTGTGGTGAGTGCTGAAGGCGCGACCACGCTGGACGGTCTGGAAGCAAAACTGGCTGAAAAAGCTGCCGCCGCGGGCGCAAGTGGATACACCATCACTTCCACTAACGGTAATAACAAACTGAGCGGTACTGCGGTTATCTACAAGTAATCGAACAAATTATGCTCCACCCTCGCCATACCCTCTGGTGAGATGCTCCAACCCTCATTGACCCTGTTGTTGTTACCCTTGTTTGCCCGTCCGCCACTGGACGGGCTTTTTTTTGCTTAAAATGACTGCGCCACGCGCTGCAACCCGGCTTCCACGGACTCGACTTCCCCTGCAGCCAGCAGGCAGCAGGCCATTTGCAGCTTGATTGACTGCGGAACCGGCACCTTCCCGGCCAGACACTGCACAATCCAGCGCGCGGTGACCTGCGGATCTTTCGACTCAGGCAGGATCGCATCTCTGTTCTCTTCCCCACGTTCGACAACGACCCGCGTCCCGGCGGGCTCAATCAGCATCAGCTGTGGACAACGCTGCGGGTTGGCGTAAACCTCGCCTTCTGTCCCGTGCATCAGCAGCGCGCGTCCACCGATTTCGGCAAAGAATTGCCCGACTCGCGTCACGTATTCCGGATGGGAGACGCTGGAAAGACGCAGCGCGGCGTCTTCGGCAAACGGCGTCGCCAGCTTCGCCAGGGTGTGAGCGCTGTTACGTACACCCATGCGCCAGCGCATGTCCAGCTGCTTTTCCAGCGGTGGGCAGAGCGCGCTAACGGGGATATAGACCGGCTGATTCCCCTCCAGCTTTGCCTGTGCCTGACCGGCATGGAGGGTCGGTTCAATACCTAACAACGCCAGGATGGTTTCTGTCAGCACGCGCGTCGGATCTTCGCTCACGCCATGCACTACTACCGGGAAACCGAGTTTCTGCAACAGAATAGCCAGCAGCGGCGTGAGGTTTGCCTGCTTACGCGCGCCGTTGTAGGTCGGGATCACAATTGGCATCGGCTTCGTGACGGGCGGGGTTAAGCGCATGGTCTGCGACTGCATGGCCTCATAAAAGCCGCGCATCTCCGCCTCACCTTCCCCTTTAATACGCAGCGCAATCAAAATGCCGCCCATTTCCAGTTCCGGCACGTCGCCATTCAGCATATGCGTGTACAACGCGCGGGCTGTTTCCTGGTCCAGATCGCGAGCGTGGTTTTTCCCACGCCCTACCTCTTTGATAATTTTGCGGTAATCCACGACATTTCTCCTGACTGCATTATCTTGTTAACAATATAGCCCGATGAACACAGACCCGATAGTGTTTTGTGATCATTATCAACCTGCTGTTTTCATATAAAAAAATTAAACTCAAGCACTATTTACATTATTTGTGATTGGGACAAAAGATCCGCAGCGACCCTTTTTTTGATTAAATAAACATCGAAAAATCATTAAGGGTCAACGGTAAAAACGTCCAGGCAACGCTTTTACCAGAATCACATCAGGATTAACTATGAACAAGGTTGCATTAGGTTTTTTTATCGCCGCAACGGTGGGATGTTCTGCATCCGCATTTGCGGCAACTAACGGTGAAGGTCAGATTAATTTCACCGGTGAAATTATCGATTCTGCTTGCCAGGTCGTGAATGGATTAAGTAATCCATTAAACGTTCAGTTGGGTAAGGTGTCTAAAACGGTATTTACCGGCGCAGGCTCTACCAGCACATCAACGAAGTTTGATATTAAGTTAACCAATTGTCCGGAAACAGTGACCTCGGCTGCGATTAACTTCGGTGGTACCCCGGATGCGGATAATAATGCCGCGCTGGCATTAACGCCAGATACCGATGCGGCAACCGGTGTAGCCATTCAGTTGATGGATGCTTCCGGGCAGCCTGTCACTCTGTATACGCCTTCGCAGCAATATCCTTTAGCCTCCGGCACGGCAGTTAACGACCTGGAATTCGGTGCGCGTTATATTCAAACTCAGGCCGCCATTACCGCAGGCCCTGCCAACTCTGTATCGACTTTCACCGTTATTTATAACTGATCTTATCAATCCTGAGATATTAATGCTTTTGCGGGCATTAATATCTCTTCTATTTATTGAGAAATCTTTATGCGCCACGGTTATTTACTGAGCACTCTTTTACTGATAGCAGCCTCTGCACATGCGGGCGTCGTGATTAATGGTACCCGGCTGGTCTATCAAGGAGATAAAAAGGAATCATCTCTTGGCCTGTCAAACCCAGATACGACGGATTATCTGGTACAGTCCTGGGTCGATTCTGGCGGTAAAAACCCGGCCAAAGCCCCATTCCTGATCACCCCGCCGCTTTTCCGTCTGGATGCAAAAGAAGATAACGTTCTGCGCGTGGTACGCACGGGCGGAAATTTACCGGAAGACAGGGAATCTCTGTACTGGTTGAATATCAAAGCGATCCCTTCCTCAAAACACGTTGAGGGAGTAAATACGCTGCAAATTGCCATTAATACCCGCATTAAATTGCTGTATCGCCCGTCCGCGGTAAAAGGCCGACCAGAAGATGTGGCGGATAAGCTTGAATGGCATCGCGAAGGTAACGACCTGGTGGTGAATAACCCTACGCCTTTCTATATGAATTTCCAGACCGTCACGCTTAACGGTCAGAAAGTCACAAAAGCGACCTGGGCTGTTCCGAAATCAGAAACACATTTTGCCATACCGGGTAATGTCGGGGGCTCAAACGTGACGTATTCCATTATTAATGATTACGGCAGCATCAGCCATTCCTGGTCGAAATCCGTTCATTAATTGTTCCGGTAATAAAATAATCATGTACAGCCACAAAAAGCCGTTCACCTGCCGAATGTCTTCATTGCTGGTCATTCTCTGTGGCCTGGCAATAGCCATCTTTGCGCAGCAGGTTATGGCTGATGATTATTTTAACCCCGCCCTGCTGGATATAGATAATCCCCAGCAGGGTAAAACCGATCTGTCCGTCTATGAAAAAGGTCCCGGCCAGGCACCGGGGAAATATGAGGTCGCGGTGTTTATCAATAATAATAAAATTGATACCCGCAACGTGACCTTTACGCTTGAGAAAGATTCGCAGGGCAACGACACGTTACAACCTTGCTTTAGCATGGGTGAGTTAAAAAGCCTCGGTATCAAGACCCAAAAGTTTCCTCAGCTCATGGCCAAAGGCCAGTGTGCCGATTTAGGTGTCATCCCTGCTTCATCTGCAATCTTTCACGTTCGCAACCAGCAGCTGCTGCTGAGCATTCCGCAAAAGGCGCTCGGACAGGTGCCACGCGGTTACATCGACCCGAAAGAGTTTGACGAAGGGATCAACGCGGGCCTGCTTAATTACAGCGTCAACGCCAGCCAGAGCCATGCGCGCCAGCAGGGTGAAGAGGATAGCAGTAGCCAGTACGTGAACCTGCGTCCGGGTTTAAACGTTGGCGCATGGCGCCTTCGCAACTATTCCACCTGGAATCGCAGCACCACAGGCAATGAGGAGGAACAGAAATTCACCTCCGTTTATACCTATGCGCAACGCGATATTGTGGCGATGAAAAGCGATATCACCGTTGGCCAGAGCTCATCACCTGCTGATGTTTTTGACAGTGTCCCTTACACCGGCGTGGAGCTGAAATCCGATAACGACATGCTTCCCGACAGCGAAAAAGGCTATGCGCCTATTATTCGTGGCACCGCCCACAGCAACGCGCTGGTGATGGTGCGCCAGAACGGGTACGTGATTTATCAGAACACGGTCGCGCCGGGGGCCTTCGAAATTAACGATCTCTACCCCACCGGCAGCAGCGGCGACCTCCAGGTCACGGTGAAAGAAACTGACGGCAGCGAAAGTCATTTCGTGGTGCCGTTTGCCTCCGTTCCGGTATTGCAGCGTGAAAAAAACCTGCGCTACAGCGTAACTGCCGGGCGTTATCGTTCTTATGACAAAGATGTTGAAAAGACCCCGTTTGCTCAGGGGAGCGCCATCTATGGTTTACCCCACGGCTTCACGGCCTACGGCGGCGTACAGCAGAGCAGTCATTATCAGTCGCAGGCGATAGGCGCCGGGAAAAACATGGGCGATTTAGGGGCGTTCTCCATTGACGTGACTCGCGCCAGAGCCCTGCTGAAAAAACAGCAGTCCAGCACAGGCAAATCGTGGCGCGTACGCTACAGCAAAGATTTCGCCGGTTCAGGCACCAACTTTTCGCTTGCGGGCTATCGCTACAACAGCAAGGGGTTTTACACCCTGGACGACACCATGGAGTCGTATACCCGCGCCGATAACTGGTCTGCGCCACAGCAGCGCCGCGCCCGTACCGAAGCCACCATCGACCAGACGCTACCAGAAGGCTGGGGATCGGTCACGCTGAGCATGGTGAAGGAAACCTACTGGAGCCAGAATCAGGACATGACCTCCATGAGCGTCAGCTACAACAACAGCTGGCACGGCGTTAGTTACAGCCTTAGCTACAGCATGAACAAAAACACCCACGACAGCGATCTGGACGGTAATGCGGTGACGAACGACAACCAGTTCTCGCTGAGCGTTTCGGTTCCGCTGGATCGCTGGATGCATAACACCTGGGCCACGTACAACCTGAACAACACGAAAGATGGCACCACGCAGAACATCGGCCTGAACGGTACGGCCCTGAAAGAAGACAACCTGAACTGGAATCTCCAGGAGGGGCTGAGCAGCACCGGCAGCGGTAACTCCACCAGCGTTAACGCCGACTACAAAGCGACATACGGTGAAGTGAGCGGTGGCGTCAGTCAGGATAAATATCAGCAAACACTGAACGTCGGCTTGCAGGGAGGCGTGATTGCCCATGCAAACGGCATCACGCTAAGCCAGCCGCTCGGTGAGACCATTGCGCTCGTGAAAGCCCCGGGTACGCACGGCACGCATATCACTAACCAGACCGGCGTTGAAACCGACTTCCGCGGCTACACCGTCGTACCGTTCGTCACCGCGTATCGCCACAACACTATTGCGCTGGATACGGAAACGCTGCCGGAGGACGCCGACGTCACCCATGCGGCACAAATTGTGACGCCAACCCGCGGAGCCATTGTGCGCGCCAGCTTCACGACGCGCGTGGGCAATCGCGTCCTGATGACGCTCACGCAAAACGGTAAACCGCTGCCGTTCGGCGCAACGGTTACCACCGAGGACAAGGACAGCGAATTTATCGTCGGGAATGACGGCCAGACCTATCTCTCGGGTCTGCCACAGCAAGGGCATCTCCGCGTTTCCTGGGGACAGGAGGCAAACGAGCATTGCGTCGCTGACTATGTGCTCACGGATGAGAAAGCGAAAACCAGCATCATTAACGCTGCCGCGCAGTGTCACTGATCTCCCCTAAAGGCAAAACATTATGCAAATGATTAAACAGTGCTTTTTCTTACTGATTCTGGGAACCGCTGCGTTATTCATGCCGCATGCGAAGGCGACCTGCACCACGCCGGATCTCCCCAAAATGATCAACGTGGCATCCATTTCTGTCCCGACGACGCTGGCAGTTGGCGCAACTATCCCGGGTACAGAGCAGAGCGTTCATGTTGCCGGGCATTGCGATCAGAGTACCGACAGCGGCCTGGAGATTGTCTCCTGCTACTACGGCACCGGAGCGGAAATGCCAGGGCTCAGGGGGGTATACGAATCCGGTGTGCCGGGGATTGGCGTAGCATTGATGAATGATCACGGGCAGCGAATTAGCGGTGCTGGCGGCGTGCAGTGCGATTCACGTGGAACGCCTGTTGGCTACGTCTCTACCGATGGAACACAGACTTTTAGCTTTGAAATAACGCTTGAGCTGGTTAAAACGAGTGACACCGTGACATCCGGTACGCTGGTGCAGTCTCAAACCGAATTTGGCATTGGCGTTTTCGGCCATGAAGGGATCGGCAACCCTAACCACATCGCCTATGCAGGTAATGTTATTCTTCATCAGGTCACCTGCTCCGTTTTACCGAAAAATCTCACCGTTAATTTGGGCGATTTTCCCGTCAGTGATTTCATCAGCGTAGGTTTTTTATCCAGCCCTGCTCAAAAATTTAATATCACCGTCAACTGTGACACAACCGTACAGCCTGAGCTAAAAATCACCAGCGCGAATGGATATGACACAGCATTTGAGGGGGTGATCAAACTCACGCAGCAGACCGGCATGGCTACAGGCGTCGGAGTAAGAATGCTATTTGATGACCATCTCGCCACCTTCGGTACCTATGTAAGTACCCAAAATCAGGCCGTAGCCAACGAAACGCTGGTGATCCCGTTTGAGGTTCGCTACGAGCAGGTCAGCAATGTAGTCACCCCCGGGCCAGCCAATACTGTGGCAACCATCACCCTCGCTTATAAGTGAACGTCATGAAAAAAACCGCATTGATTCTCGTGCTGGGGCTGATCGCCCAAGCCCACGCCGATGATATACAGATCCAGATGACGGGTAACATTTACGCCAACACGTGCGTCATTGACAGTGCCAGCCGCAACCTGACGGTGGACTTAGGCCAGGCGGCATCGGGTAGTTTTAAAGACGTGGGCGATACCGGCGAGTGGAAGGACTTTTCCCTTTCGGTGTCGCACTGCCCGGCCACGCTGGCGCTTGCCACCGCCTTTTTCTACGGTCAGGCCGACAGCACCCATCCCACCAAATTTGCCAATCTCGGTAGCGCAAAGGGGCTGGCACTGGAGCTGGCAGATCGTCAGGACAAGATACTGATTGCCCCGCAGGCCGCCTTTAACGCTGCCATAAACCCGTCAGACCACACGGCCACGTTCCCGCTGGCCGCACGCTATTACGCCACCTCGATGCCCATCTCTGCCGGCACGTTCAGCAGCGTGATCCAGGTGACCTTCACTTACCAGTAGGACCGCGCCCCTTAGCACGGAAGCTTTTTCGACGCCCGGCAGCCAGTTTTGTCGGGCGTTTTTTTACTTCCGGCACGTCCGGCTGCTCAATCGGGAAGATCGGCAGCGCATTCAGCAGCCGCTGGCCGTAGTTTTTGGTGAGCAGTCGTTTGTCATAAATCACCACCTCGCCCCAGCAGCCGTGGCTACGGATCAAGCGCCCGACCTGCTGAATCAGGTTAAACGACGCTGCAGGCAGGCTTTGCACTTCAAACGGATAACGGTTAAGGCTTTTCAGCCATTCGCCTTCGGTGATCACCACCGGGCTGTCGATGGGCGGGAAGGCGATTTTATGGATATGCACCTGCGTCAGGTAGTCGCCTTTCAAATCAAGCCCTTCCGCAAAGGACTGTAACCCCACCAACACGCTGCGCTCGCCGTTATCAATGCGTTTACGGTGGGTTTCCACCAGCCGATAGCGCGGCTGATCGCCCTGCACCAGCAGGAGTAAGCGCAGATCGGTGACGTGCTCCAGGAAGCGTTGCATCGCCCGACCGCTGGCAAACAGCACCAGCATACCGGGGTATTTTTTACTCTCAACCTGCTCGCGGAAGTAGGCCGCCATTTCCGCAATATGCTGCTCTTCGTTATCGATAAGCGGCTCATAATTCATGCGCGGAATGACCAGCTTGCCCTGCTCACAGTGGTTGAACGGCGAGTCCAGGGCCACAAAGCGGTCGCCCGCTTTCTCTTTCAGGCCGCTCATCTCCTGCAACCTTGAAAAGCTGTTCAGGGAACGCAGAGTCGCTGACGTCACTACCACGTGCGGCACGCTGCGCCAGATCAGCTTTTCCAGCTGATCGGCCACGCGGATGCCCACGCAGTGGAAGAAGAGATGTCCCTGCCCGTCTCGTACTTCGCGGGTGGCCCACTTAGTCACCGGCGCGCCGGACGCCTGCACCATCGAAGCCAGCCGCCAGAGTTTGCTCTGCGCTTCAAACATCCCCAGCGCACGATTCATTTGCAGCAGAATGCGGTGCAAACGCACCACGTCGTGAGTACCGGTTTTCTCGCTGAGATCGTTTAAGAACATCTCCGCCAGCCCGCGCAGCTTTTCCAGGTGCTTCGCCAGCTGCTGGCAAATCTCCATCACTTCCTGCGGCAACTCACCCATCGCAAAGCGGTGTTCCGCCTCCTGGGTGGCGGGGAGATACAGGTTAAGAATATTATTCAGCGAGGCGATGAGGCTGTACACCTCTTCACAGTGCTCGCTCAACCGCTCCGGAACCGCCAGCGGCGGCGTGGTTTTCGGACGGAACTGCTCCATGCAGGTTGCCACCAGTTTGCAGAACAGATCCAGTTGCAGGCGAAACCACGGGGCGGTAATTTCCGCGCTCATCTCCAGCGCATCTCGCGCCACATCGGGCAGATGATGGCCTTCATCGAGCACCAGCAGCAGGTTTTTGGGCTCCGGCAGGACCGCTTCACTCTCCAGTGCAGCCATGACCAGCGCGTGGTTGGCGACAACCACCTCCGCTTCCTGAATCTCACGCCGGGCGACAAAGAACGGGCACTCGCGATAGTAGTGACAGTTACGGTTCAGGCAGCTTGCTTTATCGGTGCTGAGCCTGCGCCACAGGTCGTCGCCGATCGCCTGGTTGGTGTGATCCCGCAGGCCGTCCCACTTGTAACCGTCGAGATCGGCCTTCAGCTTTGCGCACTGCTCCTGCTCCGCCTTGTTGTTTGGCGTCAGCTCGTCATCAAGAAACGCGAGCAGATCCTGTTGGGAGGGTTCACTGCTGGCCAGTGCCGCCAGATTGCGCGGACAGACGTAGCGCCCGCGACCAAAGGCGGCGGTAAACCGTAAATCGGGGATAATTTTGCGCAGCAGCGGCAAATCTTTGCTGAAGATCTGATCCTGCAAGGCCACGTTAGCGGTACTGACCACCAGCGTTTTATCTTCTTCCCGCGCGATGGCAATGCCGGGAATAAGATACGACAGGGTTTTCCCGACGCCGGTCGGGGCTTCAATCGCCAGATGTCGCCCGTCGTCCCCGGCGAGCGTTTTTGCCACGTCGGCAATCATCTGCCGCTGCGGGGCTCGGGGGATAAAATCGGGGATCTGCTGTTGTAGCGCCTTATACCATGCGCCAATTTGCGCCTTGAGCGCAGCGGTTAAAGCCATCGGAAAACCTGAAATACTGTATAAACAGCCACTATTGTGGCACTTTCTCTCCGCTGCCGCAAAAAGAAAAGCCCGGCTTTACGACCGGGCTTCCAGATTACTGCGGGTTAGCAGGCTTACGCGGGCGGCGTCGGCGCTGCCCCTCGCCTGCCGGTTTCCCTTCGCCGCTACGCCATGGGTTTTCACCGGCCGGTTTGCTGTCGTTATTACGACGCGGCGGTTTGCCCGAAGATTTCGGCGCGCCGCCTTCGGCACGACGCGGCTGCTGACCGCGACCACCGCCGCCCTGACCGCGCCCGCCACCCTGACGACCGTTCTGAATTGGCTCGGCTTTGATTGACGGGTCAACTTCATAGCCCGGGGTTTCAATGCGCGGGATCTCTTTCTTCAGCAGGCGTTCGATGTCGCGCAGCAGCTTGTGCTCATCCACGCAAACCAGAGAGAGCGCTTCCCCGGTTGCCGCCGCGCGTCCGGTACGGCCGATACGGTGAACGTAATCTTCCGGCACGTTTGGCAGCTCGTAGTTCACCACGTGCGGCAGCTCTTCGATATCCAGACCGCGTGCGGCGATGTCGGTTGCCACCAGCACGCGTATGTCGCCGGACTTGAAGTCTGCCAGCGCGCGGGTACGCGCGCCCTGGCTCTTGTTGCCGTGAATGGCCGCGCTGCGGATGCCATCTTTATTCAGCTGTTCCGCCAGGTGATTGGCGCCGTGCTTGGTGCGGGTAAACACCAGCACCTGCTGCCAGTTGCCCTGGCCGATCATCTGGGAGAGCAGTTCCCGCTTGCGCTTCTTATCTACAAAGTGCACGTGCTGCGTCACCTGCTCGGAGGCGGTGTTGCGGCGCGCGACTTCCACTTCCAGCGGGTTATGCAGCAGCTTTTCCGCCAGCGCCTTGATCTCGTCGGAGAAGGTCGCGGAGAAGAGCAGGTTCTGACGACGCGTCGGCAGCTTCGCCAGCACGCGACGAATGTCGTGGATGAAGCCCATGTCCAGCATACGGTCGGCTTCGTCCAGCACCAGAATTTCGATGTTATCGAGCTTCACCGCGTTCTGGTGTTCGAGATCCAGCAGACGCCCCGGGGTTGCCACCAGCACGTCGACGCCGCCGCGCAGCTTCATCATCTGCGGGTTAATGCTTACCCCGCCGAAAACTACCAGCGAACGAATGTTGAGATAGCGGCTGTATTCACGCACGTTCTCACCAATCTGGGCCGCCAGCTCGCGGGTTGGGGTGAGGATCAGCGCACGCACCGGACGACGGCCTTTGGCGTGTGGCTGGTTTTTTACCAGCAGCTCCAGCAGCGGCAGGGTAAAGCCCGCGGTCTTACCAGTACCGGTCTGCGCGCTTGCCATCAGGTCACGGCCCTGCAAAACGGCCGGGATAGCCTGCTGCTGAATAGGGGTTGGCTCAACGTAGCCCTGCTCTGCGATGGCGCGCAGAATTTCCGGGTTCAGACCAAGGGAATCAAAAGACATAAAAACTCCGAACCGCCCCGACCATCACAGGTGTAGTTTTCAGGGAGATATAACGAATAGAAGGACAAAAACCACAATGTCGCGAAGGAGCGGAGTGTAGCAGCTTTTGTGACGTGGCGCATAAAATATCCCCGGCGATGACTCGACGTTTGCGCAAATCAGGCATAATCTTAATCAATCGATTGATTAATTTTTAATGCTGCTATGAATACAACCCCAACGACAACCAAAGGCGAACAGGCGAAAAGTCAGCTTATCGCCGCTGCGCTGGCGCAGTTTGGCGAGTATGGTCTGCATGCCACCACGCGGGATATCGCCGCGCAGGCCGGGCAGAATATTGCGGCCATTACCTACTATTTTGGCTCAAAAGAGGATTTATACCTCGCCTGCGCCCAGTGGATCGCGGATTTTATCGGCACCAGCTTTCGCCCACACGTGGAAGAAGCCACCGCGCTGTTCAGCCAGACAGAACCGGACCGGGTTGCCATCCGCCAGCTGATCCTTAACGCCTGTCACAACATGATTCGCCTGCTGACGCACGACGATACGCTGAACCTGAGCAAATTTATCTCCCGCGAGCAGCTCTCCCCCACTGCCGCGTACCAGCTGGTGCACGATCAGGTGATCGCCCCGATGCATAGCCATCTGACCCGGCTGATCGCCGCCTATACCGGACGGGACGCCAGCGATACGGACACCATTTTGCATACCCACGCCCTGCTGGGCGAAGTGCTCGCCTTCCGTCTGGGGCGTGAGACCATCCTGTTACGTACGGGCTGGACACAATTCGATGAGGATAAAGCCGCGCAAATTAGCCAGGTCATTACCTGTCACGTTGATCTGATCCTGCAAGGCTTAACGCAAAGGAGCCAGAAGTCATGAAAAAACCTGTCGCCATCATTCTGGTGGTTGTTGTCTTGCTTGCTGCGGGAACAGGCGGCTGGCTGTGGTATCAGAGCCAGCAGGATCGTGGCCTGACGCTGTACGGCAACGTGGATATTCGCACCGTGAACATGAGCTTCCGCGTCGGCGGACGGCTGGCCTCGCTGAGCGTTGACGAAGGCGATGCCATCAAAACCGGGCAGACGCTGGGTATGCTGGACAAAGCCCCGTTTGAAAACGCGTTGATGCAGGCAAAAGCGGGCGTCGCCGTCGCACAGGCGCAGTACGACCTGATGCTGGCGGGCTATCGTGATGAAGAGATCGCCCAGGCAGCCGCTGCCGTTAAGCAGGCAAAAGCCGCCTATGACTATGCGCAGAATTTCTATAACCGTCAGCAAGGCTTATGGAAAAGCCGCACCATTTCCGCCAACGACCTGGAAAATGCGCGCTCATCCCGCGACCAGGCGCAGGCGACGCTGAAATCTGCCCAGGATAAGTTAAGCCAGTACCGCACCGGTAACCGCGCGCAGGACATTGCCCAGGCGAAGGCCAGCCTTGAGCAGGCGCAGGCGCAGTTAGCCCAGGCGGAGCTGGATCTGCACGACACCACCTTAATCGCCCCGTCTGACGGTACGCTGATGACCCGCGCCGTGGAGCCGGGCAGCATGCTCAGCGCGGGCAGCACCGTGTTAACGCTCTCCTTAACCCGTCCGGTGTGGGTGCGCGCTTACATTGATGAGCCGAATCTTGGCCAGATGCAGCCGGGCCGCGAACTGCTGCTCTACACCGATGGTCGCCCGGACAAGCCGTATCACGGCAAAGTGGGCTTCGTCTCCCCAACGGCCGAGTTCACGCCAAAAACCGTTGAAACCCCGGATCTGCGTACCGACCTGGTGTATCGCCTGCGCATCATCGTCACCGATGCGGACGACGCGCTGCGTCAGGGCATGCCTGTTACCGTGACCTTAAACGACGGGGAACAACATGAATGATGCGGTTATCCAGCTCAATAATCTGGTCAAACGCTTCCCGGGAATGGCTAAACCGGCGGTCGCGCCGCTGAACTGTACGATTCAGAAAGGCTATGTGACCGGGCTGGTGGGGCCGGACGGCGCGGGTAAAACCACGCTGATGCGGATGCTGGCGGGATTGCTGAAGCCGAATGAAGGCAGCGCCAGCGTGCTTGGCCTTGATCCCATCAAAGACGACGCGGCGCTCCACGGCATACTCGGCTATATGCCGCAGAAGTTTGGTCTGTATGAAGATCTGACGGTAATGGAAAACCTCAACCTGTATGCCGATCTGCGCAGCGTTACCGGCGAAACCCGGCAGAAAACCTTCGAGCGTCTGCTGGCGTTTACCTCCCTCGGCCCGTTCACCGATCGGCTGGCGGGCAAACTTTCCGGCGGGATGAAGCAGAAGCTGGGGCTGGCCTGCACGCTGGTGGGCGAACCGAAGGTGCTGTTGCTGGATGAACCGGGCGTCGGCGTGGACCCGATTTCCCGCCGCGAGCTGTGGCAGATGGTGCACGAGCTGGCGGGTGACGGCATGCTGATCCTCTGGAGTACCTCTTACCTTGATGAAGCAGAGCAGTGCCGTGACGTGCTGCTGATGAACGAAGGCGAACTGCTCTATCAGGGCGAGCCCACCGAGCTGACGCAAACCATGGCCGGGCGCAGTTTTCTGCTACACAGCGCGCAGGAATCCAACCGCAAGCTGCTGCAACGGGTGCTGAAGCTGCCCCAGGTGAGCGACGGGATGATTCAGGGACGTTCGGTGCGCGTGATCCTCAAAAAAGAGGCCACCGCCGACGATATCCGGCGTGCGCAGGGGATGCCTGAAATCGACATGACAGAGACCGCGCCGCGCTTTGAAGATGCGTTTATCGATCTGCTGGGCGGGGCGGGAACCTCAGAATCACCGCTTGGCGCCATTCTGCACACGGTGGAAGGCACGCCGGGCGAAACGGTCATTGAAGCGAAATCGCTCACCAAAAAATTCGGCGATTTCGCTGCCACCGATAACGTCAATTTTGCCGTGAAGCGCGGCGAGATATTTGGCCTGCTCGGGCCGAACGGTGCAGGGAAATCCACCACCTTTAAAATGATGTGCGGCCTGCTGGTACCGACCTCCGGCAAAGCGCTGGTGCTGAACATGGATCTCAAAGTCAGCTCCGGCAAGGCGCGCCAGCATCTGGGCTATATGGCGCAGAAGTTTTCGCTCTACGGCAACCTGACGGTGGAGCAAAATCTGCGATTTTTCTCCGGCGTCTACGGCCTGCGGGGACGGGCGCAGAACGAGAAAATCGGCCGCATGTGCGACGCCTTTGGCCTGACCGATATCGCCTCACACGCTACCGACGCGCTGCCGCTTGGCTTCAAACAGCGGCTGGCGCTGGCCTGTTCGTTGATGCACGAGCCCGATATCCTCTTTCTTGATGAACCTACGTCAGGCGTGGACCCCCTCACCCGCCGTGAATTCTGGTTGCATATCAATAGCATGGTGGAAAAAGGCGTGACCGTGATGGTCACCACCCACTTTATGGACGAGGCAGAGTACTGCGACCGCATCGGGCTGGTCTATCGCGGCAAGCTGATTGCCCACGGCACGCCGGACGACCTGAAAGCGCAGGCCGCCGACGACGCACAGCCGGACCCAACCATGGAGCAGGCGTTTATCACCCTCATCCACGACTGGGATAAGGAGAATCCTCATGCGCAGTAACGCCCTCTCCTGGCGCCGGGTGCGCGCCCTGTGCGTCAAAGAGACGCGGCAGATTGTGCGTGACCCCAGCAGCTGGCTGATTGCGGTGGTGATCCCCCTGCTGCTGCTGTTTATTTTTGGCTACGGGATTAACCTCGATTCCAGCAAGCTGCGGGTCGGGATCCTGCTGGAGCAGCAGAGCGAAGAGGCGCTGGACTTCACCCACGCCATGACCGGCTCGCCCTACATCGATGCCACCATCAGCGACAACCGGCAGGAACTGATCCAGAAAATGCAGGCCGGTAAAATTCGCGGTCTGATCGTCATCCCGGTCGATTTCGCCGCCAACATGGCACGCCCGGGCGCCGATGCGCCAATTCAGGTGATCACCGACGGCAGCGAACCGAACACCGCCAACTTCGTGCAGGGCTATGCGGAGGGGATCTGGCAGCTCTGGCAGATGCAGCGCGCCGAAGACCGGGGGGAGAAGTTTGAACCGCTGATTGACGTGCAGACGCGCTACTGGTTTAACCCCGCCGCCATCAGCCAGCATTTTATTATCCCGGGTGCAGTCACTATCATCATGACGGTGATTGGCGCGATCCTCACCTCGCTGGTGATCGCCCGCGAATGGGAGCGCGGCACCATGGAGGCGCTGCTCTCCACCGAAGTGACGCGCGTCGAGCTTTTGCTCTGCAAGCTGATCCCTTACTACTTCCTCGGCATGCTGGCGATGCTGCTCTGTATGCTGGTCTCGGTATTTATTCTTGGCGTGCCGTACCGCGGTTCGCTGGTGGTGCTGTTCTTTATTACCAGCCTGTTTTTACTCAGCACGCTGGGAATGGGGCTGCTGATCTCCACCATCACCCGCAACCAGTTTAACGCCGCGCAGGTGGCGCTTAATGCCGCCTTCCTGCCGTCGATCATGCTCTCCGGCTTTATCTTCCAGATTGACAGTATGCCGGCGGTGATCCGTGCCGTGACCTACATCATTCCGGCACGCTACTTTGTGAGCACCCTGCAAAGCCTGTTTCTGGCGGGGAACATCCCGGTAGTGCTAATTATCAACACCCTGTTTTTGCTGGCGTCGGCGGTGATGTTTATCGGGCTGACGTGGATGAAAACGAAAAGAAGATTAGATTAGCCATCGGATTTTGTAGGTCGGGAAAGCGCAAGCGCCACCCGACAGGAGGACGACGCGATGTTTCACCGTTTATGGACATTGATCCGCAAAGAGCTGCAATCCTTGCTGCGCGAGCCGCAGACCCGCGCCATTCTGGTGCTGCCGGTGCTGCTTCAGGTTGTACTGTTTCCGTTTGCCGCCACGCTGGAGGTCACCAACGCCACCATCGCCATTTACAACGAAGACAATGGCAAGCATTCCGTCGAGCTGACACAGCGTTTCGCCCGCGCCAAAGCCTTTACCCATGTCCTGCTGCTGCAAAGCCCGCAGGCGATCCAGCCCACCATCGACACGCAGAAAGCATTATTGCTGGTGCGCTTCCCGGCGGATTTCTCCCGCAATCTGGACACCTTCCAGACCGCGCCGATGCAGCTGATCCTCGACGGACGTAACTCCAACAGCGCCCAGATAGCGGCGAACTATTTGCAGCAGGTAGTGAAGGACTACCAGCAGGAGCTGATGGCGGGCAAACCCAAACCCAACAACAGCGAGCTGGTGGTGCGCAACTGGTACAACCCGAATCTGGACTACAAGTGGTTTGTGGTGCCGTCGTTAATCGCCATGATCACCACTATTGGCGTGATGATTGTCACCTCGCTGTCCGTGGCACGCGAACGTGAGCAAGGTACGCTGGATCAGCTGCTGGTCTCGCCGCTCGCTACCTGGCAGATATTTGTCGGCAAGGCGGTGCCGGCACTGATTGTCGCGACGTTCCAGGCCACCATCGTGCTGGGGGTGGGAATATGGGCGTACCAGATCCCGTTTGCCGGATCGCTGGCGCTGTTTTACTTCACGATGGTGATTTACGGCCTGTCGCTGGTGGGGTTTGGGCTGCTGATTTCCGCGCTCTGCTCAACGCAGCAGCAGGCGTTTATCGGGGTGTTTGTCTTTATGATGCCGGCGATTTTGCTTTCAGGGTACGTGTCGCCAGTGGAGAACATGCCGGTGTGGTTACAGGATCTGACATGGATAAACCCGATTCGTCACTTCACGGATATCACCAAGCAAATCTATCTGAAGGATGCGAGTCTGGATATTGTGTGGGGAAGTTTGTGGCCGCTACTGGTCATCGCGGCCACAACGGGCTCAGTGGCCTATGCGATGTTTAGACGAAACATCGCGTAGCTTTTTCTCTTTGGTGAGCAACGACACCACCGCAGGCCCTGCGAGGATAGCCAGACCCGCCAGGGCCAGCAGCAGGTTGTTTTGCAGCACGCGTGACAACAGCCACAGGACGATCATTGCCGCACCAAAATACCAGGTGGTGGTGAGCTCTTCGAGCACATCACCCACTTCACGCCAGCGCGCGTCGTGGTGACGCTGTAAAAACAGCATCGACAGCACGGTCACGCCGTAAACCACACATAACCCTAAGCCGACACGCACCAGCGTGCCGCTCATCCAGCCCATCACCAGTACGGCCACGACCAGTAAATGCAACATTATCTGCCAGCAACTCAAACCGGTTGCGACACGAACGCGTTGTTGCCACTTCATGGCTTCTCTCCTGAAGGATTTTTCTCTGCTAATTCAGACTACCGCACTTTACGGAAAATTCCGTAACGCCGCATCTTTTTGTGACGCCTACTACACTTTATTTTCATCGGGATAGTCACCCAGGAAGGTGTTTATGAGCAAAAGAACGCAGCATTTCTCGCTTAAGGTGCTGACGATAAATATTCATAAGGGCTTCACAGCATTTAACCGCCGCTTCATTTTACCGGAGCTGCGCGACGCGGTACGCACCGTCAGCGCCGATATTGTCTGCCTCCAGGAGGTCATGGGCGCGCACGAAGTGCACCCGATGCATTTCGAAAACTGGCCCGACACGCCCCATTACGAGTTTCTGGCGGATACCATGTGGAGCGATTACGCCTACGGGCGCAATGCGGTCTACCCGGAGGGGCATCACGGTAACGCAGTGCTGTCGCGTTTTCCTATCGAGCATTATGAGAACCGGGACGTCTCCGTTGGCGAGAGCGAAAAACGCGGGTTGTTATACTGCCGCATCACGCCACCGGCGCTCGATTTTCCCATTCATGTGGGCTGCGTTCATCTTGGCCTGCGTGAGGCCCACCGTCAGGCTCAGCTACAGATGCTGGCAGACTGGACCAATGCGCTGCCGGAGGGCGAGCCCGTGGTAGTGGCCGGTGATTTTAACGACTGGCGACAGCGGGCCAATCATCCGCTGAAGGTGAATGCGGGGCTGGAGGAGATTTTTACCCGCTCACGCGGTCGTCCCGCGCGGACGTTTCCGGTGCGCTTCCCCCTGCTGCGCCTTGACCGCATCTACGTAAAAAATGCCCACGCCAGCAGCCCGACGGCGCTGGCTTTACTCAACTGGCGACATCTCTCCGACCATGCCCCACTCAGCGCGGAGATCCACTTATGAAATGCACATGGCAGGAAGGTAACCGTATTACGCTGCTGGAAAATGGCGATAACTTTTATCCGGCGGTCTTTGAGGCGATTAGCCACGCACAGCAGAAAGTCTTTCTGGAAACGTTTATCTGGTTTGAAGACGACGTGGGCAGGCAGTTGCACAGCGCGCTGCTGCAAGCCGCTCGTCGCGGTATAAAAATCGAGGTCCTGCTCGACGGATATGGTTCGCCGGATCTCAGCGACGAATTTGTTAACGAGCTCACCGCCGCAGGGGTGGTATTCCGCTATTACGATCCCGGCCCGCGTCTGTTCGGGATGCGCACCAACCTGTTCCGCCGAATGCACCGCAAAATTGTGGTGGTGGACGAAACGGTGGCCTTCGTTGGCGGCATTAACTACTCCGCCGAGCATATGTCGGATTATGGTCCCGAAGCGAAACAGGACTACGCGATCCGTATCGAAGGGCCGGTGGTTCAGGACATCCAGCTGTTCGTGCTGGAAAACTTACCCGGCAAAGAGGCCGCTCGCCGCTGGTGGCGACGCCGCCATCGCCCGGAAGAGAACCGCAAGCCCGGCGAGGCGCAGGCGCTGTTCGTCTGGCGGGATAACGAGGAGCACCGGGACGATATCGAACGTCACTACCTGAAGATGCTGGCGAACGCGAAGCGCGAGGTGATTATCGCCAACGCCTATTTCTTCCCCGGTTACCGGATTTTGCACGCCATGCGCAACGCGGCCCGACGCGGCGTGAGCGTGAAGCTCATCGTCCAGGGTGAGCCCGATATGCCGATTGTGAAGGTGGGCGCGCGTCTGCTCTATCGCTATCTGGTCAAAAGCGGCGTGCAGATCTATGAATATCGCCGCCGCCCGCTGCACGGCAAAGTGGCCGTGATGGATGACCACTGGGCGACCGTTGGCTCAAGCAACCTCGATCCGCTGAGCTTATCGCTCAATCTGGAAGCGAACCTGATCATCCACGATCGCCAGTTTAATCAGACCCTGCGCGATAACCTTCAGGGTCTGATCAATAAAGACTGCGTGCGTGTGGATGAGTCCATGGTGCCGAAACGCAGCTGGTGGAACGTTGGCATCGGTGTGGTGGTGTTCCACTTCCTGCGCCACTTCCCGGCCATGGTGGGCTGGCTGCCCGCGCATACGCCGAAACTGGCGCTGGTGGATCCGCCAGTGCAACCCGAAATGGAAACCCAGGACCGCGTAGAGGCGGAAGATGGAGGGAAAACCTGATGTCGAAATCTCATCCTCGCTGGCGGCTGGCGAAAAAAATCCTGACCTGGCTGTTCTTCATTGCCGTCGCGGTCCTGCTGGTGGTGTATGCCCAAAAGGTCGACTGGGAAGAGGTGTGGAAGGTTATTCGCAACTACAACCGGACAGTCCTGCTGGGGGCGGTTGGCCTGGTGATTGTGAGCTACCTGATGTACGGCTGCTATGACCTGCTGGGACGCGCCTACTGCGGGCATAAGCTTGCCAAACGGCAGGTTATGCTGGTGTCATTCATCTGCTACGCCTTTAACCTGACGCTGAGCACCTGGGTTGGCGGGATTGGCATGCGCTATCGCCTGTACTCCCGCCTTGGCTTACCGGGCGGCACCATCACGCGTATTTTCTCGCTGAGTATCACCACCAACTGGCTGGGGTATATCCTGCTCGGCGGGGTGATCTTCACCATTGGCGTGGTGCAGCTGCCTGCGCACTGGTACATCGATGAGGCCACCCTGCGCATTCTGGGCATCGTACTGCTGCTGATCATCGCCGCCTACCTGTGGGCCTGCGCCTTTGCCAAACGTCGTCATATGACCATTAAAGGGCAGAAGCTGGTGCTGCCGTCATGGAAGTTTGCCGTCCTGCAAATGGTGGTTTCCAGCGCCAACTGGATGGCGATGGGGGCCATTATCTGGCTGCTGATTGGCGAAGATGTGAACTACTTCTTCGTGCTGGGCGTGCTGCTGGTAAGCAGTATTGCCGGGGTAATTGTGCATATTCCGGCGGGGATCGGCGTACTGGAAGCGGTGTTTATCGCGCTGCTTGCAGGGGAGCATGTGTCTCACGGGACGATTATCGCTGCCCTGCTCGCGTACCGCATGATCTACTACTTCCTGCCGCTGGCGCTGGCAACGATCTGTTATCTGGTGCTGGAGAGTCGGGCGAAGAAGCTGCGCGCCAAAAACGAGAAGGCGATGGCAAAATAAAAGCAAAACGGCAACTTCGTTGCCGTTTTTAGGGTGTGTTCCCTCTCTCTGTGGGCTGAGGGATCCCCAGTAATTTTTTTATGCAGAAGCAATAAAGTTGCTTTCTAAATGACTGAGGGCTGTCAGCGA
>NZ_JADBPZ010000037.1:0-29205 GCF_014893445.1 Enterobacter cloacae complex sp. P29RS
CCAGAAGGCGTAGAGATGGTAATGCCAGGCGACAACATCAAGATGGTTGTGACTCTGATCCACCCAATCGCGATGGACGACGGTCTGCGTTTCGCAATCCGTGAAGGCGGCCGTACCGTTGGCGCGGGCGTTGTTGCTAAAGTTCTCGGCTAATCGCTGATAACATTTGACGCAATGCGCAATAAAAGGGCATCATTTGATGCCCTTTTTGCACGCTTTCACATCAGAACCTGGCTCATCAGTGATTAATTTTGTCATAATCATTGCTGAGACAGGCTCTGCGGAGAGCGTATAATACGAAAAGCGAATAGCATTTCGATTGGTTTGCCTCGCACTCGCGGGGTGAAAATGTTTGTAGAATACTTCTGACAGGTTGGTTTATGAGTGCGAATACCGAAGCTCAAGGGAGCGGGCGCGGCCTGGAAGCGATGAAATGGGTAGTTGTAGCCGTGCTGCTGATTGTGGCGATTGTCGGCAACTATCTTTATCGTGACATGATGCTGCCGCTACGCGCGCTTGCAGTGGTAATTCTGATTGCTGCGGCGGGTGGTGTCGCGCTGTTGACGACGAAAGGCAAAGCGACCGTTGCGTTTGCCCGCGAAGCGCGTACCGAAGTCCGCAAGGTCATTTGGCCGACTCGCCAGGAAACATTGCACACCACGCTGATTGTAGCGGCGGTAACCGCTGTAATGTCACTGATCCTGTGGGGACTGGATGGTATTCTGGTTCGCCTGGTATCCTTTATCACTGGCCTGAGGTTCTGAGATGTCTGAAGCCCCTAAAAAGCGCTGGTACGTCGTTCAGGCGTTTTCCGGTTTTGAAGGCCGCGTAGCTACGTCGCTGCGTGAGCATATCAAATTACACAATATGGAAGAGTTATTTGGCGAAGTTATGGTTCCGACCGAAGAAGTGGTTGAGATCCGTGGCGGCCAACGTCGCAAAAGCGAGCGTAAATTCTTCCCGGGTTACGTGCTGGTTCAGATGGTGATGAACGACGCGAGCTGGCACCTGGTGCGCAGCGTACCACGCGTGATGGGCTTTATCGGCGGCACATCTGACCGTCCGGCGCCAATCAGCGACAAAGAAGTTGATGCGATTATGAACCGCCTCCAGCAGGTGGGTGATAAACCGCGTCCGAAAACGCTGTTTGAACCGGGTGAGATGGTTCGTGTTAACGACGGTCCGTTTGCTGACTTTAATGGCGTCGTCGAAGAAGTGGACTACGAGAAGTCCCGCCTGAAAGTTTCCGTTTCTATCTTTGGTCGTGCGACCCCGGTAGAGCTGGACTTTGCTCAGGTAGAAAAAGCCTAAGCAGCGATCAAAAAAGCGACGATTTAATCGTTGCACAGGGCGCGAGATTGGAATACAATTTCGCGCCTTTTGTTTTTATGGGTTCCGACCCGTAAAACGAATTTTATTCACGGGGAGCCTCTCCGAGGCGTTATTACCCAATCAGAGGATTTTAGAATGGCTAAGAAAGTACAAGCCTACGTCAAGCTGCAGGTTGCAGCAGGTATGGCGAACCCAAGTCCACCAGTTGGTCCAGCTCTGGGTCAGCAGGGTGTGAACATCATGGAATTCTGTAAAGCGTTCAACGCCAAAACTGAATCCATGGAAAAAGGTCTGCCAATCCCAGTTGTAATCACTGTTTACGCTGACCGTTCTTTCACTTTCGTTACCAAAACCCCTCCAGCAGCAGTTCTGCTGAAGAAAGCAGCGGGCATCAAGTCTGGTTCCGGTAAGCCGAACAAAGACAAAGTGGGTAAAATTTCCCGCGCTCAGCTGCAGGAAATCGCGCAGACCAAAGCTGCCGACATGACTGGTTCCGACATTGAAGCGATGACTCGCTCCATTGAAGGTACTGCACGTTCCATGGGCCTGGTAGTGGAGGACTAAGAAATGGCTAAACTGACCAAGCGCATGTCCGTGATCCGTGACAAAGTTGATGCGACCAAACAGTACGACATCAACGAAGCTATCGCTCTGCTGAAAGAACTGGCAACTGCTAAGTTCGTTGAAAGCGTTGACGTTGCCGTTAACCTGGGCATCGACGCTCGTAAATCCGATCAGAACGTTCGTGGCGCAACTGTACTGCCACACGGTACTGGCCGTTCCGTACGCGTAGCTGTATTTGCTCAGGGTGCAAACGCTGAAGCGGCTAAAGCTGCCGGCGCTGAACTGGTAGGTATGGAAGATCTGGCTGATCAGATCAAGAAAGGCGAAATGAACTTTGACGTTGTTATTGCTTCTCCAGATGCAATGCGCGTTGTTGGCCAGCTGGGCCAGGTTCTGGGTCCACGCGGCCTGATGCCAAACCCGAAAGTGGGTACTGTAACTCCTAACGTTGCTGAAGCGGTTAAGAACGCTAAAGCAGGTCAGGTTCGTTACCGTAACGACAAAAACGGCATCATCCACACCACCATCGGTAAAGTGGACTTTGACGCTGACAAACTGAAAGAAAACCTGGAAGCTCTGCTGGTTGCGCTGAAAAAAGCTAAACCAACTCAGGCGAAAGGCGTGTACATCAAGAAAGTTAGCATCTCCACCACCATGGGTGCAGGTGTTGCAGTTGACCAGGCTGGCCTGAGCGCTGCTGCAAACTAATGCCTTTACGTGGGCGGTGATTTTGTCTACAATCTTACCCCCACGTTTGCTAACAAAAGTTAGCGGCTAAAAGAATTGTTCGTTGGAGCCTGGCCTATCCAGGCCTCCGTCGAAGACCGCAGGTGTTTCGCAAGAAACTTAATCCCCTGCGTAGACGGTGACAGAACGCTAAGATTATTTTAAATACTCTGGCTTGTTTCTGCTCACCGTATTAAGACGCTCTTCCCGTTGGGTCGAGTGAAGTGAGTTCCGGAACATGAGTTCCGGCAAACATCCAGGAGCAAAGCTAATGGCTTTAAATCTTCAAGACAAACAAGCGATTGTTGCTGAAGTCAGCGAAGTAGCCAAAGGCGCGCTGTCTGCAGTAGTTGCGGATTCCCGTGGCGTTACTGTAGACAAAATGACTGAACTGCGTAAAGCAGGTCGTGAAGCTGGCGTATACATGCGTGTTGTTCGTAACACCCTGCTGCGTCGCGTAGTTGAAGGTACTCAGTTCGAGTGCCTGAAAGACACGTTTGTTGGTCCGACCCTGATTGCATACTCTATGGAACACCCGGGCGCTGCTGCTCGTCTGTTCAAAGAGTTCGCGAAAGCGAATGCAAAATTTGAGGTCAAAGCTGCAGCCTTTGAAGGTGAGTTGATCCCGGCATCGCAAATCGATCGCCTGGCCACCCTGCCGACCTACGAAGAAGCAATTGCACGCCTGATGGCAACCATGAAAGAAGCTGCGGCTGGCAAACTGGTTCGCACTCTGGCTGCTGTACGCGATGCGAAAGAAGCTGCTTAATCGCAGTTATCTTTATAAAGCATTTGCTTACGTATAAACTTATTCTGATTTTCAGGAACAATTTAAATGTCTATCACTAAAGATCAAATCATTGAAGCAGTAGCAGCTATGTCCGTAATGGACGTTGTAGAGCTGGTTTCTGCAATGGAAGAAAAATTCGGTGTTTCTGCTGCTGCTGCTGTAGCTGTAGCTGCGGGCCCGGCTGAAGCTGCTGAAGAAAAAACTGAATTCGACGTAATTCTGAAAGCTGCTGGCGCGAACAAAGTTGCTGTAATCAAAGCAGTACGTGGCGCAACTGGCCTGGGTCTGAAAGAAGCTAAAGACCTGGTAGAATCTGCTCCAGCTGCGCTGAAAGAAGGCGTGAGCAAAGACGACGCAGAAGCACTGAAAAAATCTCTGGAAGAAGCTGGCGCTGAAGTTGAAGTTAAATAAGCCAACTTTTCTGGTTGCAGCCTAAGTAATTAGGCTGATGGCTGGTGACTTTTTAGTCACCAGCCTTTTTGCGCTGTAAGGCATCAGCAGCATTTCACACTGTTTGACTGCTGGTTGTCCTGACAATGCTTGTTTCTATCGACGACTTAATATACTGCGACAGGGTGCTCGCTCTGTGTAAATCGCAATGAAATGGTTTAAGCGTGATAGCAACAGGTATTGCGGAAAGTATTCAATTTTCCGGTCCACAAAATGGTGTTGCACAAACTGTCCCTTCGTCGGACAGATGGGTCGACTTGTCAGCGAGCTGAGGAACCCTATGGTTTACTCCTATACCGAGAAAAAACGTATTCGTAAGGATTTTGGTAAACGTCCACAAGTTCTGGACATTCCATATCTCCTTTCTATCCAGCTTGACTCGTTCCAGAAGTTTATCGAGCAAGATCCTGAAGGGCAGTACGGCCTGGAAGCAGCCTTCCGTTCCGTGTTCCCGATTCAGAGCTACAGCGGTAATTCCGAGCTGCAGTACGTCAGCTACCGCCTTGGCGAACCGGTGTTTGACGTTCAGGAATGTCAGATCCGTGGCGTGACCTATTCCGCACCGCTGCGCGTAAAACTGCGTCTGGTGATCTACGAGCGCGAAGCGCCGGAAGGCACCGTAAAAGACATTAAAGAACAAGAAGTCTACATGGGTGAAATTCCACTCATGACGGACAACGGTACTTTCGTTATCAACGGTACTGAGCGTGTTATCGTTTCCCAGCTGCACCGTAGCCCGGGCGTCTTCTTCGACAGCGATAAAGGTAAAACGCACTCTTCCGGTAAAGTACTGTATAACGCACGCATCATTCCTTACCGTGGTTCATGGCTGGACTTCGAATTCGATCCAAAAGACAACCTGTTTGTCCGTATCGACCGTCGTCGTAAGCTGCCTGCAACCATCATTCTGCGTGCACTGAACTATACCACTGAGCAGATCCTGGACCTGTTCTTTGAGAAAGTGATCTTTGAAATCCGCGACAACAAGTTGCAGATGGAGTTGGTGCCGGAACGTCTGCGTGGTGAGACCGCGTCGTTCGACATCGAAGCCGACGGCAAAGTTTATGTGGAAAAAGGTCGCCGTATCACCGCGCGCCACATCCGCCAGCTGGAAAAAGATGATATCAAACACATCGAAGTTCCGGTTGAATACATTGCAGGAAAAGTAGCCGCGAAAGATTACGTTGATGAATCAACTGGCGAGCTGATCTGCCCGGCGAACATGGAGCTGAGCCTGGATCTGCTGGCTAAGCTGAGCCAGTCTGGCCACAAACGTATCGAAACGCTGTTCACCAACGATCTGGACCACGGTCCGTACATCTCTGAGACTGTACGCGTCGACCCAACCAACGATCGTCTGAGCGCGCTGGTTGAAATCTACCGCATGATGCGTCCTGGTGAGCCACCAACTCGCGAAGCGGCTGAAAGCCTGTTCGAGAACCTGTTCTTCTCCGAAGACCGCTACGATCTGTCCGCGGTAGGTCGTATGAAGTTCAACCGTTCTCTGCTGCGCGACGAGATCGAAGGTTCCGGTATCCTGAGCAAAGACGACATCATTGAAGTGATGAAGAAGCTCATCGATATCCGTAACGGTAAAGGCGAAGTGGACGATATCGACCACCTCGGCAACCGTCGTATCCGCTCCGTAGGCGAAATGGCGGAAAACCAGTTCCGCGTTGGCCTGGTTCGTGTAGAGCGTGCGGTGAAAGAGCGTCTGTCTCTGGGCGATCTGGATACCCTGATGCCTCAGGATATGATCAACGCCAAGCCGATTTCTGCGGCAGTGAAAGAGTTCTTCGGTTCCAGCCAGCTGTCTCAGTTCATGGACCAGAACAACCCGCTGTCTGAGATCACGCACAAACGTCGTATCTCTGCACTCGGCCCAGGCGGTCTGACCCGTGAACGTGCAGGCTTTGAAGTTCGAGACGTACACCCGACTCACTACGGTCGCGTATGTCCAATCGAAACGCCTGAAGGTCCAAACATCGGTCTGATCAACTCCCTGTCCGTGTACGCACAGACAAACGAATACGGTTTCCTTGAGACCCCGTATCGTAAAGTGACCGACGGTGTGGTTACCGACGAAATTCATTACCTGTCTGCTATCGAAGAAGGCAACTACGTTATCGCTCAGGCGAACTCCAACCTGGATGACGAAGGCCACTTTGTAGAAGATCTGGTTACCTGCCGTAGCAAAGGCGAATCCAGCCTGTTCAGCCGCGACCAGGTTGACTACATGGACGTATCCACCCAACAGGTGGTATCCGTCGGTGCGTCCCTGATCCCGTTCCTGGAACACGATGACGCCAACCGTGCATTGATGGGTGCGAACATGCAACGTCAGGCCGTTCCAACTCTGCGTGCTGATAAGCCGCTGGTTGGTACCGGTATGGAACGTGCTGTTGCCGTTGACTCCGGTGTTACAGCAGTTGCTAAGCGTGGCGGTACCGTTCAGTACGTTGACGCATCCCGTATCGTTATCAAAGTTAACGAAGACGAGATGTATCCGGGCGAAGCGGGCATCGACATCTACAACCTGACCAAATACACCCGTTCTAACCAGAACACCTGTATCAACCAGATGCCTTGCGTATCTCTGGGTGAGCCAGTTGAGCGCGGCGACGTGCTGGCAGACGGTCCGTCCACCGACCTCGGTGAACTGGCGCTCGGTCAGAACATGCGCGTAGCGTTCATGCCGTGGAACGGTTACAACTTCGAAGACTCCATCCTCGTCTCCGAGCGTGTGGTTCAGGAAGATCGTTTCACCACCATCCACATTCAGGAACTGGCCTGTGTGTCCCGTGACACCAAGCTGGGGCCAGAAGAGATCACTGCCGACATCCCTAACGTGGGTGAAGCTGCGCTCTCCAAACTGGATGAATCCGGTATTGTTTACATCGGTGCGGAAGTGACCGGCGGCGACATTCTGGTTGGTAAGGTTACACCGAAAGGCGAAACCCAGCTGACGCCAGAAGAGAAACTGCTGCGTGCTATCTTCGGTGAGAAAGCGTCTGACGTTAAAGACTCTTCTCTGCGCGTACCAAACGGTGTTTCCGGTACGGTTATCGACGTTCAGGTCTTCACTCGTGACGGCGTTGAGAAAGATAAGCGTGCGCTGGAAATCGAAGAGATGCAGCTCAAACAGGCTAAGAAAGACCTGTCTGAAGAACTGCAAATCCTCGAAGCGGGTCTGTTCAGCCGTATCTATGCGGTGCTGGTTGCCGGTGGCGTTGAAGCTGAGAAGCTCGACAAACTGCCACGCGATCGCTGGCTGGAGCTGGGCCTGACCGACGAAGAGAAACAGAATCAGCTGGAACAGCTGGCTGAGCAGTATGACGAACTGAAACACGAGTTCGAGAAAAAACTCGAAGCGAAACGCCGCAAAATCACTCAGGGCGACGATCTGGCACCAGGCGTGCTGAAGATTGTTAAGGTGTATCTGGCTGTTAAACGTCAGATCCAGCCTGGTGACAAGATGGCAGGTCGTCACGGTAACAAGGGTGTTATCTCTAAGATCAACCCGATCGAAGATATGCCGCACGATGCTAACGGTACGCCGGTAGATATCGTACTGAACCCACTGGGTGTACCGTCTCGTATGAACATCGGTCAGATCCTGGAAACCCACCTGGGTATGGCTGCGAAAGGTATCGGCGACAAGATTAACGCCATGCTGAAGCAGCAGGAAGAAGTCGCGAAACTGCGCGAGTTCATCCAGCGTGCCTACGATCTGGGTACCGACGTGCGTCAGAAAGTCGACCTGAACACCTTCAGCGATGATGAAGTTCTGCGTCTGGCGGAAAACCTGCGTAAGGGTATGCCAATTGCAACGCCGGTATTCGACGGTGCAAAAGAAGCTGAAATTAAAGAGCTGCTGCAACTGGGTGGTCTGCCAACGTCTGGTCAGATTACGCTGTTTGACGGCCGTACCGGTGAACAGTTCGAGCGTCCGGTAACCGTAGGTTACATGTACATGCTGAAACTGAACCACCTGGTCGACGACAAGATGCACGCTCGTTCTACCGGTTCTTACAGCCTGGTTACTCAGCAGCCGCTGGGTGGTAAGGCTCAGTTCGGTGGTCAGCGCTTCGGGGAGATGGAAGTGTGGGCGCTGGAAGCATACGGCGCAGCATACACCCTGCAGGAAATGCTCACCGTTAAGTCTGATGACGTGAATGGTCGTACTAAGATGTATAAGAACATCGTAGACGGCAACCATCAGATGGAACCGGGCATGCCAGAATCCTTCAACGTACTGTTGAAAGAGATTCGTTCGCTGGGTATCAACATCGAACTGGAAGACGAGTAATTCTCGCTCAAACAGGTCACTGGTGTCGGGTTAACCCCCGACACCAGATTGTGCTAACTCCGACGGGAGCAAATCCGTGAAAGATTTATTAAAGTTTCTGAAAGCGCAGACTAAAACCGAAGAGTTTGATGCGATCAAAATTGCTCTGGCTTCGCCAGACATGATCCGTTCATGGTCTTTTGGTGAAGTTAAAAAGCCGGAAACCATCAACTACCGTACGTTCAAACCTGAGCGTGACGGCCTTTTCTGTGCGCGTATTTTCGGGCCAGTAAAAGACTACGAGTGCCTGTGCGGTAAGTACAAGCGCCTGAAACACCGTGGTGTGATCTGTGAGAAGTGCGGCGTTGAAGTGACCCAGACCAAAGTACGCCGTGAGCGTATGGGCCACATTGAGCTGGCGTCTCCAACTGCTCACATCTGGTTCCTGAAATCTCTGCCGTCCCGTATCGGCCTGCTGCTGGATATGCCGCTGCGCGATATCGAACGTGTTCTGTACTTCGAATCTTATGTTGTGATCGAAGGCGGGATGACGAATCTGGAACGTAACCAGATCCTGACCGAAGAACAGTATCTGGACGCGCTGGAAGAGTTCGGTGACGAATTCGACGCGAAGATGGGTGCGGAAGCTATCCAGGCCCTGCTGAAGAGCATGGATCTGGAGCAAGAGTGTGAAACTCTGCGCGAAGAGCTGAACGAAACCAACTCCGAAACCAAGCGTAAAAAGCTGACCAAGCGTATCAAACTGCTGGAAGCGTTCGTACAGTCTGGTAACAAACCAGAGTGGATGATCCTGACCGTTCTGCCGGTTCTGCCGCCAGATCTGCGTCCGCTGGTTCCGCTGGATGGTGGTCGTTTCGCAACGTCGGATCTGAACGATCTGTACCGTCGCGTGATCAACCGTAACAACCGTCTGAAACGTCTGCTGGATCTGGCTGCGCCGGACATCATCGTACGCAACGAAAAACGTATGCTGCAGGAAGCGGTAGATGCCCTGCTGGATAACGGTCGTCGCGGTCGTGCGATCACCGGTTCTAACAAACGTCCTCTGAAATCTTTGGCCGACATGATCAAAGGTAAGCAGGGTCGTTTCCGTCAGAACCTGCTCGGTAAGCGTGTTGACTACTCCGGTCGTTCTGTAATCACCGTAGGTCCATACCTGCGTCTGCATCAGTGCGGTCTGCCTAAGAAAATGGCTCTGGAGCTGTTCAAACCGTTCATCTACGGCAAGCTGGAACTGCGTGGCCTGGCCACCACCATCAAAGCCGCTAAGAAAATGGTTGAGCGTGAAGAAGCTGTCGTTTGGGATATCCTGGACGAAGTGATCCGCGAACACCCGGTACTGCTGAACCGTGCACCAACTCTGCACCGTTTGGGTATCCAGGCATTTGAGCCAGTCCTGATCGAAGGTAAAGCGATCCAGCTGCACCCGCTGGTTTGTGCGGCCTATAACGCCGACTTCGATGGTGACCAGATGGCTGTTCACGTACCGCTGACGCTGGAAGCCCAGCTCGAAGCGCGTGCGCTGATGATGTCTACCAACAACATCCTGTCTCCAGCGAACGGTGAACCTATCATCGTTCCTTCTCAGGACGTTGTATTGGGTCTGTACTATATGACCCGTGACTGTGTTAACGCCAAAGGCGAAGGCATGGTGCTGACTGGCCCGAAAGAAGCTGAGCGTATTTATCGCGCTGGCCTGGCCTCTCTGCATGCGCGCGTTAAAGTGCGTATCACCGAATACGAAAAAGATGAAAACGGCGAATTCGTGGCGATTACCAGCCTGAAAGACACGACCGTTGGCCGTGCGATTCTGTGGATGATCGTACCGAAAGGTCTGCCTTTCTCCATCGTCAACCAGGCGCTGGGCAAGAAAGCGATCTCCAAAATGCTGAACACCTGTTACCGCATTCTGGGCCTGAAGCCGACCGTTATCTTCGCTGACCAGACAATGTACACCGGCTTTGCTTATGCAGCGCGTTCAGGTGCATCTGTTGGTATCGATGACATGGTCATCCCAGAGAAGAAACACGAGATCATCTCTGAAGCGGAAGCTGAAGTTGCTGAGATCCAGGAGCAGTTCCAGTCTGGTCTGGTAACCGCAGGCGAACGTTACAACAAAGTTATCGATATCTGGGCTGCGGCGAACGATCGTGTATCCAAAGCGATGATGGATAACCTGCAAACCGAAACCGTGATTAACCGTGACGGCGTAGAAGAGCAGCAGGTCTCCTTCAACAGCATCTACATGATGGCCGACTCCGGTGCGCGTGGTTCTGCGGCACAGATTCGTCAGCTGGCAGGTATGCGTGGTCTGATGGCGAAGCCAGATGGCTCCATCATCGAAACGCCAATCACCGCGAACTTCCGTGAAGGTCTGAACGTACTCCAGTACTTCATCTCCACGCACGGTGCGCGTAAAGGTCTGGCGGATACCGCACTGAAAACGGCGAACTCCGGTTATCTGACGCGTCGTCTGGTTGACGTTGCGCAGGATCTGGTCGTCACCGAAGACGATTGTGGCACCCTCGAAGGTATCACCATGACCCCGGTTATCGAGGGTGGTGATGTTAAAGAGCCGCTGCGCGATCGCGTACTGGGTCGTGTGACCGCGGAAGACATCCTGAAGCCGGGCACCGCAGACATTCTGGTTCCACGCAACACTCTGCTGCACGAACAGTGGTGTGACCTGCTGGAAGCGAACTCTGTTGACTCTGTGAAAGTGCGTTCCGTTGTATCCTGTGACACCGACTTTGGTGTGTGTGCGCACTGCTACGGTCGTGACCTGGCGCGTGGCCACATCATCAACAAAGGTGAGGCTATCGGCGTTATCGCGGCACAGTCCATCGGTGAGCCGGGTACACAGCTGACGATGCGTACGTTCCACATCGGTGGTGCGGCATCTCGTGCGGCTGCTGAATCCAGCATCCAGGTGAAAAACAAAGGTAGCATCAAGCTCAGCAACGCGAAGTCTGTTGTTAACTCCGCAGGCAAGCTGGTTGTGACTTCTCGTAACACCGAGCTGAAGCTGATCGACGAATTCGGTCGTACCAAAGAGAGCTATAAAGTGCCTTACGGTGCGGTTATGGCGAAAGGTGATGGCGAGCAGGTTGCCGGCGGCGAAACCGTAGCAAACTGGGATCCACACACCATGCCGGTTATCACCGAAGTAAGTGGTTTCATCCGCTTCACTGACATGATCGACGGCCAGACCATTACTCGTCAGACCGACGAGCTGACCGGTCTGTCTTCTCTGGTGGTTCTGGATTCTGCTGAACGTACTACCGGTGGTAAAGATCTGCGTCCTGCACTGAAAATCGTTGATGCTCAGGGTAACGACGTTCTGATCCCTGGCACCGATATGCCTGCGCAGTACTTCCTGCCGGGTAAAGCGATTGTACAGCTGGAAGATGGCGTACAGATCAGCTCTGGTGACACCCTGGCGCGTATTCCTCAGGAATCCGGCGGTACCAAGGACATCACCGGTGGTCTGCCACGCGTTGCGGACCTGTTCGAAGCACGTCGTCCGAAAGAGCCTGCTATCCTGGCCGAAATCAGCGGTATCATCTCCTTCGGTAAAGAGACCAAAGGTAAGCGCCGTCTGGTTATCACGCCAGTAGATGGCAGCGAGCCGTACGAAGAGATGATTCCTAAGTGGCGTCAGCTCAACGTGTTCGAAGGTGAACGCGTGGAACGTGGTGACGTGGTCTCCGATGGTCCAGAAGCGCCGCACGACATCCTGCGTCTGCGTGGTGTGCATGCTGTTACTCGTTACATTGTTAACGAAGTACAGGACGTATACCGTCTGCAGGGCGTTAAGATTAACGATAAGCACATCGAAGTTATCGTTCGTCAGATGCTGCGTAAAGCAACCATCGAAAACGCGGGCAGCTCCGACTTCCTGGAAGGCGAGCAGGTTGAATACTCACGCGTTAAGATCGCTAACCGCGATCTGGAAGCGAACGGCAAAATCGGTGCGACCTTTGCACGCGATCTGCTGGGTATCACCAAAGCGTCTCTGGCAACCGAGTCCTTCATCTCTGCTGCATCGTTCCAGGAAACCACTCGTGTCCTGACCGAAGCGGCTGTTGCAGGTAAACGTGATGAACTGCGCGGTCTGAAAGAGAACGTTATCGTGGGTCGTCTGATCCCGGCCGGTACCGGTTATGCGTACCACCAGGATCGTATGCGTCGTCGCGCAGCGGGCGAACTGCCAGCTGCACCGCAGGTGACTGCCGAAGATGCATCCGCGAGCCTTGCAGAACTGCTGAACGCAGGTCTGGGCGGTTCCGACAACGAGTAATCGTTGATGCCGTAAATAAAAAACCCGCCTCGGCGGGTTTTTTTACGTCTGTATGTCTTCAATTCACTAACGGGATGCGTCGATAAAGCTCAATCATATCGCCCGCCAGATCCTGAATGACCATCGCGTTCATCAGGTGATCCTGAGAGTGAACGGTGATCAGGTTAACCGGAAGTTTACCTGTCCCTTCATCAAGACCGATGAGCTGCGTCTGGATAGTATGCGCATGTTTCACATATTCACGCGACTCTTCCATCGCTTTCTCGGCTTCGTCAAAGTCACCTTTTCGCGCCATCTGCAACGCTGTCAGGGCCGCACTGCGCGCCGCACCTGCATTGACCAGTAGCTCCATGATTGTAGTTTCTAAGTCTTCCATTATGACTCCAGCAGCTTGAGCGCTTTTTCCAGTACGGCATCACCTTTCATCATGCCGTAATCCATCATGTCGATAACCGCGACCTTTTTTCCGAGCGGATCGGCCTGCGCCTGGAGTTTTGCCTGTTCGTATTTAACCTGTGGCCCCAGTAATACGATATCAGCCGTCGCGATGTTATCTTTAAACTCCGCGACCGGAACGGCTTTAATGGTTACTTCGACTCCTTTTTTCTGCGCGGCATCTTTCATACGTTGAACCAGCATGCTGGTTGACATTCCCGCTGCACAGCATAAAACGATGTTCTTCATAGTCAGCCTCGATCTACATGTGTTTATTGATAATTATCCCGCGCAGACCGCTTCAACAACCGCTTTACCGCGATTGTGTGTCAGGCATCACAAAGAAATCGGCATTTTTCTGAAACCGGTTACAATTTTATACATGAAAGCATTCTGCCCGTCTTAACGGGCGGAATTTCAGGAAGGGTATTATCGGCTGGCCGTGCTTACGATGCGGTTTTTACCCTGTTGTTTAGCGGTATACAGCGCTTCATCTACGCTGCCGATAAATTGTTCCAGCGGTTCGAAGTGCCACTCTCCCACCCCCGCGCTGAAGGTTACTCGCAGGTTCTCTTCCCGCCAGGTCCGTTTTTCCACGGCGGTGCGCCAGGCTTCCAGTAGCGCGTGCGCGGAGTTCATCAGCTCGGCCGGGAAAATCACCCCGAACTCTTCCCCACCGTAGCGGTAAACGGAAACGTGGTGCGGCTGCATGATCTGAATACCTTCGCGCGCCACGCTGCGCAGAACAATATCCCCGCTCAGGTGGCCCCAGGTGTCGTTAATAGATTTGAAGTTATCGATATCGACCAGCGCCAGAACGAAGGGTTGATGAGCGGTCAGCAGCTCATCAACATCGTTGTCGAAAGCACGGCGGTTCTTGCAGCCTGTCAGCGCATCATGGGTGGCCTGACGGACATAGGCCATCTCACGTTCCTTATTGGTTCGAATGGTATGGCTGAGCATCGCCTCAAGACGTGGCGCCTGATTGACGTCTCCGGTTTTGATGGCGTTGATAATGTTCATCAGCACAGAACGCGAGGCATGGCGCAGATAGAGCCCGAACAGAATGATGATGATTGCCGCCAGCGCAAATCCCCAGCCGACGACGGTGGTTTCATGCCGGGTGATGACGGAAAGCGTGGCATCGGAGACCCGATAAATCACAAACCAGTCCGGATTGGTGAACGAGTAGTAGTAATACCAGGTTTTACTTTTGGGGTCGAAAAGATGCCCTTCGCCGCTGGTCATTTTGTCCATCAGCGCTTCGCTTACGTACTGCTTAAAGAGCGCACCCGTGTCCGGATGCAGCACAACGGCGCCGTCACGTTCCACGACAAAAAACTCACCCTGAACCGGTGCCACCATCTGGCGCAAGGTATACCCCATGGAGGTTAAATCAAGATGGAAAGCGAGCGTGCCCTTCAGACGGCCTTCCGGTGAAATGACCGGTTTATAGAGGGTGACCGTAGGATGTTGGGTGAAATAGTCCAGATAGGGGCGGGTGTAGTGAGGAAAGTTGCTGGCTTCCGCTTGCCCGATAAACCATGGGCGTGTTCGTGCGTCGAACGACCTACTCTTCTCCGTTGGCAGTACTTCCGGCGCGCGCAGATGGTTCCCTTCGGTGTCCGCCAGAGAGATAGACGACACCGTCGGCATCAGATTCTGCAAATGCATTAACATCTGCAAACCCTGTGCTGGATCGATATTTATCGTCTGATTCACTCTGTCGTCACGGGCGTAGTACATCGCAGCGCGACCAAGAATATAGTCGTTTTCTCGCAGGATGGATTCGGTATAGTTCACCGCCAGATTATGGGTGAAGTTACCATTAATTTTATGATAATCCTCAATAAAATCCTTCCGTTGTGAAAGGATGACCAGGATCGCGATTATCGCGAAACTGAACAGAATCCCCGCGAAGCTGACCATAATTGGTCGGGTGAAAGAGAGCTTTTTACTGTGGAGTGCCATGAGTTGTGCATCAATCCAGATGGTAGACGCGTTGCGTCTGTCGATATCCTCAGCATAGTCGCTGTCAGATTGCTGGTAGTAAATTATACAGAAAGCGATTTCCGACGGGTTGATTTATCTTAAGAGTAGATAAGAAACGACGTATTTATTTTATCAATTGAAATTTTGTTTAAGGGGCGGAGGGCAGGGCGAAACGAGGAAGAAGCATTTTCACCCTGGTCAGCGTCCGTTGCTGACGTGGTTAATCCTAATAAAACCGGGCAGATCTCCTCAATCGCCCGGCGTTGATCTTACGAGCCGTCTCGTAACCTTTCCGCGTTGTTGCAGGCGGTTTCAGCGCAAATGCGAAGCTCTTCCCAGCCAGCTGTCCCAGTCTTTCCACACGGGCTGTAGCCCCTGTGCAGTCAGGGCTTCCGCCACCGCGTCGGGCCGTCGTCCGTCGTGCGGTGCAAACTGTTCCAGTTCTGGGCGTTCGTCCGCGTAACCGCCCGGCTGCGTTTTGGAAAAGGCGCTGACGTTGTTGATCGCCAGAGGGATCGCGCGGTCGCGAAACGCGGGGGATTCACGCGTGGAGAGCGACAATTCCACTTCCGGCGCGAACAGGCGAAATGCGCACAGGGTTTGCACCAGCTGGCGCTCATCCATCAGCGAGGCGGGTTCAATGCCTCCCGTACACGGACGCAGCCGTGGGAATGAGATGGAATAGCGGCTTTGCCAGTAGTACTGCTGTAGCCACAGCAGATGCTCCGCCACCATATAGCAGTCAACCCGCCAGCTGTCGGACAGACCGATAAGCGCGCCCAGCCCAATTTTATCGATACCGGCGCGCCCCAGCCTGTCCGGCGTTTCCAGCCGGAAGATGAAATCCTGCTTCTTCCCTTTCAGGTGATGTCGGGCATAGGTCGCCTCATGGTAGGTTTCCTGATAAACCATTACGCCGTCCAGCCCGAGGGTTTTCAGTTCCGCATATTCCTCTTGCGACAGAGGCTGCACTTCCATTTGCAATGAGGCAAATTCGCGGCGGATGGCCGGAAGATGCTGGCGAAAATAGTCCATCCCCACTTTGCCCTGATGTTCACCCGTCACCAGTAAGAGATGTTCAAAACCCATCTCACGAATAGCCGCACACTCGCGGGCGATCTCATGCTCATCCAGCGTTTTACGCTTAATGCGGTTGCTCATTGAGAAGCCACAGTAGGTGCAGTCGTTGGCGCACAGGTTAGAGAGATAAAGCGGCACGTAAAAGCTCACCGTGTTGCCAAAGCGCTGGCGGGTAAGGCGTTGCGCGCGCTGCGCCATCGGTTCAAGGTATGCGCTGGCTGCCGGAGAAAGCAGGGCCATCAAATCCTCGCGGGTCACATGCCGGGCTGTTAATGCCCGCTCTACGTCCGCAGAGGTTTTACTGTTGATGCGTAAGGCAATATCGTCCCAGTTAAGCTGACGCCAGCGATCGGTAAAGGTAGCCATCAGAGTGCCTCCAGAAAACCGGTCAGCGGGCTGGTGGCCTGCGCCTGAAAGCTGCGCGAGCCGGGGCCGGACTGTCGTGCCAGCAGACCGGACTCCACGGCAAGGCGGAACGCACGCGCCATCATCACCGGGTCGTCGGCCACCGCAATCGCGGTATTGACCAGCACCGCATCGGCCCCCATCTCCAGCGCCTGCGCGGCGTGACTGGGTACGCCGATGCCCGCATCCACCACCACGGGCACGGTCGCCTGCTCGATGATGATCTCCAGCATCGCGCGGGTCTCCAGTCCCTGGTTGGAGCCAATGGGCGCCCCTAACGGCATCACGGCCGCGCAGCCGACCTCTTCCAGACGCTTACACAGCACGGGATCGGCACCACAGTAGGGCAGAACGGTGAATCCCTGCTGCACCAGCGTCTCTGCCGCTTTCAGGGTTTCGATCGGATCGGGCAACAGCCAGCGGGCGTCCGGATGAATTTCCAGCTTCAGCCAGCAGGTGCCGAGGGCTTCCCGGGCCAGATGCGCAGCGAAAATTGCTTCCTCGGCCGTTTTCGCACCGGAGGTATTGGGTAAGAGCGTCACGCCTGCCTCCAGTAACGGCGCAAGTATGGCATCGTTGTGCTGACGCAGATCCACGCGCTTCATCGCCAGCGTCACCAGCTGGCTGCCGCTTTCACGAATAGCATCCACCATTAGCTGCGGGGAGGCGAATTTTCCGGTTCCGGTAAACAGATGTGAATCAAAGACTTTGTCGGCAATACGTAACATCTCAGCCCCCTGCGATAACCTGAAACAGCAGGATCTGGTCGCCTTCAATGACCTGCTGATGTTCCCACCGCTCGCGCGGCAGGATCTGTTGATTGAGCGCCAGCGCCGTTCCCGGCTTCAGCTGGCGCAGCGTGTCGAGCAGGGCGGCAACGGTGAGATCGTCGTCGCACGTCATCGGCTCATCGTTAAACAGAATGCGCATCGCGGCCTCCGCATACCGGGCAGCGATTGGCGCGGTTTAACGCCAGATGGCGCCAGCCGCTGGAACGGGCGTCGAACAGCCGGAGCGTGTTGCGCTCTGTTTCCATGCCGCTGAGCAACTTGATGGCTTCCAGCGCCTGAAGGGTACCCATCACGCCCACCACCGGCCCAAGAATGCCAGCCGTGCGGCAGTTACGCTCCGGTTCAGCCTCGTCCGGCCACAGGCAGCGGTAGCAGCCCTGCGCCCACGGCGGCGTAAGCACCATTATCTGCCCGCCGAAACCGACCGCGCTGGCGGTGATCAGCGGCGTGTTCTGTGCAACACAGGCCGCATTAATGGCCTGACGCGTTGCCATATTGTCCGTGCAGTCCAGCACCACGTCGGCAAGGGCAACTTCGCGTTGCAGATCTTCTCCGCTCAGCCGCGTCTGGAGCGCCACCAGTTCAATATCGGGGTTAAGCTGGTTCAGCCGCTTGCGCGTAACCTGTGCTTTAGGCTGGTTAACATCTTCTGTCGTGAAGAGGATTTGCCGTTGCAGGTTGCTGAGGTGTACCTCATCGTCATCGGCCAGTACCAGCGTTCCCGCGCCCGCCCCGGCCAGATACAGCGCGGCGGGCGCGCCCAAGCCACCCAAACCGACAATCAGTACCCGGCTGGCGAGCAGCTTTTGCTGCCCGTCAATGGCGATATCCTCCAGCAGGATCTGGCGGCTGTAGCGCATAAAATCACGATCTTTCATCGCCTGCTCCTGCCAGTTGTAAAAGCCGTGCGGTGGCGGTCTGCCAGTCTGCGGCCTGGGTGATAGCGCTGACGACGGCGATACTGCCGACGCCGGTTTCCAGCACGGCGGGCGCACGTTCAAGGCTGATTCCGCCGATGGCGACGGTGGGGTAATCGGCAAGGCGCTTAACGTGGGCTGCCAGCTGAGCCAAACCCTGTGGGGCAGACGGCATCTGTTTGGTTTGCGTCGGGAAAACGTGGCCGAGGGCGATGTAGGAGGGGCGGGCCGCCAGCGCCACGTCGATCTCCATATCATCGTGGGTGGAAACGCCCAGCCGCAGACCGGCGTCACGGATTGCGTTGAGATCGGTCGTTTCCAGATCTTCCTGTCCCAGATGCACGCCGTACGCCTGGTGTTTAACCGCCAGCCGCCAGTAGTCGTTGATAAACAGGCGGGCGTGGTAGCGACGTCCCAGCGCGATAGCGGCGGCCACATCGGCCTCCACCTCTTCGTCGCGTTTATCCTTGATGCGCAGCTGGAGGGTGCGAACGCCTGCCTCCAGCAAGCGCTCTATCCACGCCACGCTGTCCACCACCGGGTAAAGCCCTAAGCGGAAGGGGACAGGTGGGAAATCGGGCTGGTACATTACGCCTCCTCCTTTTTGAGGTAGATTTCGCCGCCTTTGGCGCGGAAGGTTTCGGACATGTCTGCCATGCCGACTTCAATGGTCTGCGCGGCGGCGTAGTCGCGCACCTCCTGGCTGATTTTCATCGAGCAGAACTTCGGCCCACACATGGAGCAGAAGTGCGCGACTTTGCCCGATTCCTGCGGCAGGGTTTCGTCGTGGTAGGCGCGGGCGGTGAACGGATCCAGCGCCAGGTTGAACTGGTCTTCCCAGCGGAATTCAAAGCGCGCTTTGGACATGGCGTTGTCGCGAATTTGCGCGCCCGGATGGCCTTTCGCCAGATCCGCCGCGTGGGCGGCAATTTTGTAGGTGATCAGCCCCTGCTTCACGTCCTCTTTGTTTGGCAGCCCGAGGTGCTCTTTCGGCGTCACGTAGCAGAGCATGGCGCAGCCGAACCAGCCGATCATCGCCGCGCCGATCCCGGAAGTGAAGTGGTCATAGCCCGGCGCAATATCGGTGGTCAACGGCCCCAGGGTGTAGAACGGTGCTTCGTGGCAGTGCTCCAGCTCCTCGGTCATGTTGCGGCGGATCATCTGCATCGGCACATGGCCCGGGCCTTCAATCATCACCTGCACATCGTACTCCCAGGCGATTTTGGTCAGCTCGCCCAGCGTGTGCAGCTCGGCAAACTGCGCCTCGTCGTTCGCGTCACGGATGGAGCCAGGACGCAGGCCGTCGCCCAGCGACAGAGAAACGTCATAAGCGGCGCAGATCTCGCAGATTTCGCGGAAGTGCTCGTAGAGGAAGTTTTCCTGATGATGGGAAAGGCACCATTTCGCCATAATCGAACCGCCGCGTGAGACGATACCGGTCAGACGCTTCGCGGTCATCGGCACGTAGCGCAGCAGCACGCCCGCGTGAATGGTGAAGTAGTCTACGCCCTGTTCCGCCTGCTCCAGCAGCGTGTCGCGGAACGCTTCCCAGGTGAGGTTTTCGGCGATACCGTTTACCTTCTCCAGCGCCTGATAAATCGGGACGGTGCCAATCGGCACCGGGCTGTTACGCAGGATCCATTCGCGGGTTTCGTGAATGTAACGGCCGGTGGAGAGGTCCATCACCGTGTCCGCGCCCCAGCGCGTTGACCAGACCAGCTTTTCCACCTCTTCTTCGATGGAAGAGGTGACGGCAGAGTTGCCGATGTTGGCGTTGACCTTCACCAGGAAGTTGCGGCCGATAATCATCGGCTCGGATTCCGGATGGTTGATGTTGGCGGGAATAATCGCGCGCCCGGCGGCTACTTCATCACGCACGAATTCCGGCGTGATGTTCTCCGGCAGGCGAGCGCCAAACCCTTCACCCGGATGCTGGTGGCGCAGCACTTCGCTGCGAATGCGCTCGCGGCCCATGTTTTCGCGGATGGCGATGAACTCCATCTCCGGCGTGACGATACCCTGTCGCGCGTAGTGCAGTTGGGTTACGCATTTGCCCGCTTTAGCGCGTTTCGGCGTCAGCAGGCCAGTAAAGCGCAGCTCGTCCAGACCGTCGTCGGCCAGGCGCGCGTTGGTGTACGCCGAGCTGCGCACGCTCAGTTCTTCGCAGTCGTTACGGGCATCAACCCACGGCTGGCGAAGCTTTGCCAGACCCTGCTGTACGTTGATAGCAACATCAGGATCGCCGTACGGGCCGGAGGTGTCATACACCGGCACGGCTTCGTTGTCTTCAAACTGCGGGTGCTCTTTGCTGCCGCCGATAAGCGTCGGGCTGAGCTGGATTTCGCGCATCGGCACGCGGATATCGGCCTGTGAACCGGTGATGTAGATGCGCGTTGAGTTCGGGAAAGCGGTGCCTTCCAGGGTGTCGATGAAGCGTTGTGCGTGTTCGCGCTGTTCGCGGCGGGTCAGTTTTGTTGTAGACATAGCTCATTCCAGATGTGAAGGACATGGCTTGTCAGACGACGGATGAAGCAAGAGAAGATCGCCCGAGGACGATACAACAGCAGTGTGACTCTTGTTCCCTTCGCAGGTATTAACCTGATCAGGTTCCGCGGATCCCGAATTAACGGTCTCAGCCCGTGCTTTCACACTGGGCACTCCGACAAGAAAAATCCCCCTCCGCAGAGGGGCGAATGGTTGTAAATTACTCGTTAACGATTAAGAACTCAAGCAGGGCGCGCAACGTTATCGCTGGTGCTGATAGTCAGGTTGTTGTCCAGCACGAGGGCGATGAGCTTGTCTTCCAGCGTGAATCGCTCTTCCAGTGCTTCGCCAAGGTCGGAAAGCGCCTGCTGAAACTCAAGATAGTTATCGTGATCGATAGCGTTCTCAAGCGTGGAATCGTAGTAGTCCATGATCTGCTGGGTGTTGGCTTCCAGCAGCGGACAGAGTTTGCTGGCCGCTAAATACGGCGTTGTCCCTTCCATTTCGCGGATAATGCGTTCATAAAGGTTGAAATGGCCGTCGGAGAGGTAGTCGACCAGGCTCTGACAAAAGTCGTCCAGCGCTTTTTCATTGAGTCGCATAAAGGATTCTTTGCCAGGCTTAAGACCAACCAGATTGTAATACGCCACAAGGAGATGCTTGCGCACATGTAGCCAGCGATCCACCAGGGTGTTACTTCCTCCAACGCGCTCAGTCAGGCTTTCCAGCTGGTTTAACATGGTCGACTCCATAAGGTTTAAAATGGGATCTGCTTATCCAAAATGTAACCACAATGCTAACAACATGTCAGTGAAGCGAAGGTAGTGCAATAGATATGGATCGTATTATTGAAAAATCAGATCTGGGTTGGTGGATCGTCAGCCACGAACAAAAATTATGGCTGCCCTCAGGAGAGTTGCCCTACGGTGCCGCGGAAACGTTCGATCTGGTGGGCCAGTCCGCGCTGAAGATCGGCGAGTGGCAGGGCGATCCCGTGTGGTTGATCCAACAGGCGCGCCGTCAGGATATGGGATCCGTACGTCAGGTGCTGGATCTGGACGTCGGCCTGTTCCAGCTGGCGGGGCGCGGCGTACAGCTGGCGGAGTTTTACCGCTCGCACAAATACTGCGGTTACTGCGGCCACACCATGCACCCGAGCAAAACCGAATGGGCGCTGCTCTGCGGCCACTGCCGTGAACGTTACTACCCGCAAATCGCACCGTGCATCATTGTCGCCATCCGCCGTGATGATTCCATCCTGCTGGCGCAGCATACCCGCCATCGCAACGGCATTCACACCGTCCTCGCCGGGTTCGTGGAAGTCGGCGAAACGCTGGAACAGGCGGTGGCGCGCGAGGTGATGGAGGAGAGCGGCATTAAGGTGAAAAACCTGCGCTATGTGACGTCGCAGCCGTGGCCGTTCCCGATGTCCCTGATGACCGCGTTTATGGCGGAATACGACAGCGGCGAGATTGTTATCGATCAGAAAGAGCTGCTGGAGGCGAACTGGTATCGCTACGACGATTTACCGCTGCTGCCCCCGCCGGGAACGGTGGCGCGTCGCCTGATAGAAGATACCGTGGCAATGTGTCGGGCCGAGTATGAGTAGTGTTACACTGACGGACTGACGCAATAAGGAACTGCAAAATGACCGAACTGAAGAACGATCGTTATCTGCGTGCGCTGCTGCGCCAGCCCGTTGATGTCACCCCGGTGTGGATGATGCGCCAGGCGGGACGCTATCTGCCTGAGTACAAAGCCACGCGTGCGCAGGCGGGCGATTTTATGTCGCTGTGCAAAAACGCCGAACTGGCCTGTGAGGTGACGCTCCAGCCGCTGCGCCGCTTCCCGCTCGATGCCGCCATTCTTTTTTCGGACATTCTTACCATTCCGGACGCGATGGGCCTTGGGCTCTATTTCGAAACCGGCGAGGGGCCGCGTTTTACCTCACCGATCAAAAGCAAAGCCGACGTTGATAAGCTGCCGATCCCCGATCCGGAAGGCGAGCTGGGCTATGTGATGAACGCCGTGCGCACCATCCGCCGCGAGCTCAAAGGCGACGTGCCGCTGATTGGCTTCTCCGGTAGTCCGTGGACGCTGGCAACCTACATGGTGGAAGGTGGCAGCAGCAAAGCCTTTACCGTCATCAAAAAGATGATGTACGCAGAGCCGCAGGCCCTGCATGCCCTGCTCGACAAGCTGGCGAAGAGCGTCACGCTCTATCTCAACGCGCAGATTAAAGCGGGCGCGCAGTCGGTGATGATTTTCGACACCTGGGGCGGCGTGCTGACCGGGCGTGATTATCAGCAGTTCTCCCTGTACTACATGCACAAAATTGTCGATGGTCTGCTGCGTGAAAACGAAGGCCGTCGCGTGCCGGTAACGCTGTTTACGAAAGGCGGCGGTCAGTGGCTGGAAGCGATGGCGGCCACCGGCTGTGATGCGCTGGGCCTCGACTGGACCACTGATATTGCCGATGCGCGTCGTCGCGTGGGGGATAAAGTGGCGCTCCAGGGCAACATGGACCCGTCCATGCTCTATGCACAGCCTGCCCGTATCGAAGAAGAAGTGTCGACTATACTGTCTGGTTTCGGCCAGGGTGAAGGCCACGTCTTCAACCTCGGTCACGGTATTCATCAGGATGTACCGCCAGAACACGCTGGCGTATTTGTGGAGGCGGTGCATCGGCTTTCTGCCCAGTATCACAAGTAAGGAGTGGTTATGGATCTCGCGTCGCTACGCGCTCAGCAAATCGAACTGGCTTCATCGGTGATCCGCGAGGATCGTCTGGATACGGACCCTCCGCGATACATTGGCGGGGCGGATGTCGGGTTTGAGCAAGGCGGTGAAGTGACGCGAGCGGCGATGGTGGTGCTGAAATACCCGTCGCTGGAGCTGGTGGAGTACAAGGTGGCGCGTATCGCCACCACCATGCCCTATATCCCCGGCTTTCTCTCCTTCCGCGAATATCCCGCGCTGCTGGCCGCGTGGGAGCAACTCTCGCAAAAACCCGATCTGCTGTTTGTGGATGGGCACGGCATCTCCCATCCGCGTCGCCTGGGCGTTGCCAGCCACTTTGGTCTGCTGGTAGACGTGCCGACCATCGGCGTGGCGAAAAAACGCCTGTGCGGCGCGTTTGAGCCGCTCTCTGCCGAACCGGGCGCGCTGGCGCCGCTTATCCATAAAGGCGAGCAACTGGCGTGGGTCTGGCGCAGTAAAGCGCGCTGCAATCCGCTGTTTATCGCAACCGGGCATCGGGTCAGCATGGACAGCGCCCTGGCGTGGGTGCAACGCTGTATGAAGGGCTACCGCTTACCTGAGCCTACCCGCTGGGCTGACGCCGTTGCCTCTTCACGTCCGGCATTCATTCGTTGGCAGGAAATTCAGCCGTGATTCAGGTAAACTGCGGCTAATTTTCGATTCGAGACATCATCATGTTACAAAACCCGATTCATCTGCGCCTTGAGAAGCTGGAAAGCTGGCAGCACGTGACGTTTATGGCTTGCCTGTGCGAGCGCATGTACCCCAACTATGCCGCGTTCTGTAAGCAAACGGAGTTTGGCGAAGGCCAGATTTATCGACGTATCCTGGATTTGATCTGGGAGACGCTGACGGTCAAAGACGCAAAGGTAAACTTCGACTCTCAGCTTGAAAAGCTGGAAGAGGCAATTCCGGCGGCGGACGATTACGACCTGTATGGCGTCTACCCGGCTATCGATGCCTGTGTGGCGTTGAGCGAGCTGATCCACTCCCGTCTGAGCGGTGAAACCCTGGAGCACGCCATTGAAGTCAGTAAGGCATCCATCACCACCGTCGCGATGCTGGAAATGACCCAGGAAGGCCGTGAAATGACCGACGAAGAGCTGCGTGCTAACCCGGCGGTTGAACAGGAATGGGATATTCAGTGGGAAATTTTCCGTCTGCTGGCGGAGTGTGAAGAACGTGATATTGAGCTGATCAAAGGGCTTCGCGCGGACCTGCGCGAGGCCGGCGAGAGCAATATTGGTATAATTTTTAACCAATGAGACAACAAAACGTGATTTAACGCCTGTTTTGTCACTCCTCGACTCTTCCCTTTCGCCCCCCGTCTGGTCTACATTTGGGGGGCGAAAAAAAGTGGCTATCGGTGCGTGTATGCAGGAGAGTGCTTTTTTGGCATTTTCGTCGCACTCGATGCTTAGCAAGCGATAAACACATTGAAAGGATAACTTATGAACAAGACTCAACTGATTGATGTAATTGCGGACAAGGCTGATCTGTCTAAAGTGCAGGCTAAAGCTGCTCTGGAATCTACCCTGGCTGCTATTACTGAGTCTCTGAAAGAAGGCGATGCTGTACAACTGGTTGGTTTCGGTACCTTCAAAGTGAACCACCGCGCTGAGCGTACTGGCCGCAACCCGCAGACCGGTAAAGAAATCAAAATCGCCGCAGCTAACGTGCCGGCATTTGTTTCTGGTAAAGCACTGAAAGACGCAGTTAAGTAAGACGCGTGGCAGTGAACAGTTTTAACGAAGGGGCGGCAACGCCCCTTTTGTCATTCTGGCGTGGAACGCTCGCGCTGGCAGGCGTACTGTTGCTCTCTGCCTGTAGCCATGATTCCTCACTCCCCCCGTTTACCGCCAGCGGCTACGCTGACAACCAGGGTGCGGTCAGGATCTGGCGCAAAGATTCCAGCGATGAAGTCCATATGCTCACCGCGTTCAGTCCGTGGCATAACGGCAACACCTCGACCGCAGAATACCGCTGGCAGGGCGATGCGCTGTCGCTCATTGAACTGAATATCTACAGTAAGACTCCCGAACACGTGAAGGTGCGTTTCGACGACCACGGCGAGCTGAGCTTTATGCAGCATGAGGTCAGTGGACTGAAACAGCAGCTTTCCAGCGATCAGGTCGCCCTCTACCGCTACCGTGCGGAACAACTCCGCCAGACCAGCGATGCGCTGCGTCAGGGCCGCGTGGTGCTGCGCCAGGGGCGCTGGCATGCCGACGGCACGGTGACCACCTGCGAAGGGCAGACGGTGAAGCCTGAGCTTGAATCCTGGGCAACCGAACACATTCAGCGTCGTCAGCGGCATTCATCTGTGGAGGTGAGTGTGGCGTGGCTGGAAGCGCCGGAAGGCTCTCAGCTGTTGCTGGTGGCGAACGAAGATTTCTGCACCTGGCAGCCGACAGAAAAGAGTTTTTGATTTAAGTCCCCTCTCCCTTGAGGGAGAGGGTTAGGGTGAGGGCGAAGGGGAAATTACTCTCCCTGCTCCCGCGCAATGGCACGATAGCCGATATCCTGGCGGCTGAAGCTGCCATTCCAGTGAATATCCGCCATCAGCGCATAGGCGCGCTTCTGCGCCTCTGCCACGGTCTGGCCCAGCGCGGTCGCACACAACACGCGACCGCCGTTGGTGAGCACGCGGTCGTCGTCAGAGAGCTTCGTACCGGCGTGGAATACCTTCGCACCGTCAATCTCTTCCAGCGGCAGGCCGTGGATCTCATCCCCGGTGTTGTAGCTACCCGGATACCCACCCGCAGCAATCACTACACCTAAAGAGGCACGCTGGTCCCACTCGGAAGTTTTCTCATTCAGCTTGCCTTCGCACGCCGCCAGACACAGATCAACCAGATCGGACTTCATGCGCAGCATGATCGGCTGAGTTTCCGGATCGCCGAAGCGGCAGTTGAATTCAATCACCTTTGGGTTACCCTGCTTGTCGATCATCAGGCCTGCGTAGAGGAAACCGGTGTAGGTATTGCCTTCCGCCGCCATCCCTTTTACGGTTGGCCAGATGATGCGGTCCATGGTGCGCTGGTGTACTTCGTCAGTGACCACCGGAGCAGGGGAGTAAGCACCCATCCCGCCGGTGTTTGGACCCGTGTCGGCATTGCCTACGCGCTTGTGATCCTGGCTGGTGGCCATCGGCAGGACGTGCTCACCGTCAACCATCACGATAAAGCTCGCTTCTTCGCCGTCGAGGAACTCTTCAATCACGATGCGGTGGCCCGCATCGCCAAAGGCGTTACCCGCCAGCATATCCTGCACAGCGGCTTCCGCTTCTTCAAGGGTCATCGCCACGATAACGCCTTTCCCGGCAGCCAGACCGTCGGCTTTAATCACAATCGGCGCGCCTTTTTCACGCAGGTAAGCCAGAGCAGGCTCTACCTCGGTGAAGTTCTGATATTCCGCCGTCGGGATGTTATGACGCGCGAGGAAATCTTTGGTGAAGGCTTTTGAACCTTCCAGCTGTGCGGCACCTTCCGTTGGGCCGAAAATTTTCAGGCCCGCGGCGCGGAAGGCATCTACAACGCCGATCACCAGCGGCGCTTCCGGGCCCACAATCGTCAGATCGATATTCTCGTTCCGGGCAAAGCTCAGCAGCGCCGGGATATCGGTTACGCCGATGGCGACGTTCTGTAGCGCGGGCTCCAGTGCGGTACCGGCGTTACCCGGTGCCACAAAGACGGTTTCAACCTGCGGAGACTGCGCTGCTTTCCACGCCAGGGCGTGCTCGCGCCCGCCATTACCAATCACTAATACTTTCATTTTCTGCTCCGGAAATTAATGGCGGAAGTGGCGCATGTCGGTAAAGATCATTGCGATGCCATGTTCGTCGGCAGCGGCAATCACTTCGTCATCACGGATTGAACCGCCAGGCTGGATCACACAGGTGATGCCCACAGCAGCGGCCGCATCGATACCGTCGCGGAAAGGGAAGAAGGCGTCAGAGGCCATGGCGGAACCTTTGACTTCCAGACCTTCGTCACCTGCTTTAATACCCGCGATTTTCGCAGAGTAAACGCGGCTCATCTGGCCTGCGCCTATCCCGATGGTCATGTTCTCTTTGGCGTAAACAATGGCGTTAGACTTCACGAACTTCGCCACTTTCCAGCAGAACAGCGCGTCGCGCAGCTCCTGTTCGGTCGGCTGACGTTTGGTCACCACGCGCAGGTCGGCTTCTGTCACCATACCCAAATCGCGATCCTGAACCAGCAGACCGCCGTTCACGCGCTTGAAGTCCAGACCTGGAACGCGCTCTGCCCACTGGCCGCAAACCAGCACGCGCACGTTCTGTTTCGCCGCGGTGATTTTCAGCGCTTCTTCGGATGCGGATGGCGCGATGATCACTTCGACAAACTGACGGGAGATGATGGCCTGCGCGGTTTCCGCATCCAGCTCGCGGTTGAAGGCGATAATGCCGCCGAACGCGGAGGTCGGGTCGGTTTTGTAGGCGCGATCGTAGGCATCCATAATGGAGGTGCTTACTGCGACGCCGCATGGGTTGGCGTGCTTGACGATAACGCAGGCCGGCTCGCTGAACTCTTTCACGCATTCCAGCGCGGCGTCGGTATCGGCAATGTTGTTATAAGAGAGGGCTTTGCCCTGTACCTGCTGAGCAGTCGCAACAGAGGCTTCTTTCACCTCTTCTTCTATATAGAAGGCTGCCTGCTGGTGGCTGTTCTCGCCGTAGCGCATATCCTGCTTCTTAATGAAGTTCAGGTTCAGGGTGCGCGGGAAGCGACCAGATGGATCTTTGCTTTCACCGTGGTAGGCAGGAACCAGGCTACCGAAGTAGTTGGCGATCATGCTGTCGTACGCGGCGGTGTGTTCGAAGGCTTTGATGGCGAGGTCGAAACGCGTATCAAGCGTCAGGGACCCTTCGTTGGCGTCCATCTCATTAATAATGGCGCTGTAGTCGCTGCTCTTCACCACGATGGCCACATCTTTATGGTTCTTGGCTGCGGAGCGCACCATGGTCGGGCCGCCGATATCAATGTTCTCTACGGCATCTTCCAGAGAACAGCCTTCGCGGGCGACGGTCTGGGCGAAGGGATAGAGGTTTACGACAACCATGTCGATGGGGGCAATATTGTGCTGCTCCATAATGCCGTCGTCCTGACCGCGACGACCCAGAATGCCGCCGTGCACTTTCGGGTGCAGGGTTTTGACGCGTCCATCCATCATTTCCGGGAAACCGGTGTAGTCGGACACTTCGGTTACCGGCAGACCTTTCTCTGCTAACAGGCGAGCGGTACCGCCTGTAGAAAGCAGCTCCACACCGCGTGCGGAAAGTGCCTGAGCGAATTCGATGATACCGGCTTTATCAGAAACACTGAGCAGAGCGCGGCGGACTGGACGACGTTGTTGCATGGTAAATCCCCTGGATTTCACGATTACAGAGAGCGTTAGATGAATTTTCCAGCGAAAAACTCATCTAACACACCTGACGAGGCCTCCTTGTTAAGCGCGAGCATTTTAACGAAAACGTTTGCGCAACGCTCGCATATTTTCACTTTTTCGAAGCGCTGTGGATAACTCTGTGTGTAAAAGGGTATAAGGCGGGGTTTTGCTGGGGAATGCAGCAGTCAGTCATTTTTCTGTCATTTAGCGGTTGCGGCCTGCGGAGAACTCCCTATAATGCGCCTCCATCGACACGGCGGATGTGAATCACTTCACAGACAACCCGGTCGGTTGAAGAGAAAAAATCCTGAAATAACGGGTTGACTCTGAAAGAGGAAAGCGTAATATACGCCACCTCGCGACAGAGCGCTGAAGCGCGTCGCAACTGCTCTTTAACAATTTATCAGACAATCTGTGTGGGCACTCAAAGTGACATGGATTCTTAACGTCCTCGGACGAAA
>NZ_JADBPZ010000038.1:0-21806 GCF_014893445.1 Enterobacter cloacae complex sp. P29RS
TGCCGAACTCAGAAGTGAAACGCCGTAGCGCCGATGGTAGTGTGGGGTCTCCCCATGTGAGAGTAGGGAACTGCCAGGCATCAAACAAGTGAAGAGGCCATCCGAAAGGATGGCCTTTTTGCGTTTCTGCACCTGCTTCCTTTCCATAAACTAATCACCCATCCCTTCGTATATACGGTAAACTATCCCGGTTTTTGCATCAGGATAGCGTCTATGAATCACTCCCTTAAGCCCTGGAATACCTTTGGTATTCAACGGAATGCTAATCAAATTGTACGTGCCGACAGTGCTCAGCAGTTGCTGAATGCCTGGCAAAACGCAACAGAAAACGGTGAACCCGTACTTATTCTGGGCGAAGGAAGTAATGTCCTGTTTCTCGATGATTTTGCGGGGACGGTAATCGTTAATCGCATCATGGGGATTGAGCGTAAAGAGAGCGCTGACAGCTGGCATTTACACGTGGGTGCTGGCGAAAACTGGCACCATCTGGTGCAATATACCCTTGAAAAAGGGATGCCCGGACTGGAAAACCTGGCCCTCATCCCGGGCTGTGCAGGATCATCTCCTATTCAAAACATCGGTGCCTACGGCATTGAACTGAAACACGTCTGCGAATATGTCGACTGCATCGAACTCGCGACCGGAACGGCGAAGCGTTTGACCGCAGAGCAGTGCCGCTTTGGCTATCGCGACAGCATTTTCAAGCACGACTATCAGGATCGTTTTGTCATTGTGGCCGTTGGCCTGCGTCTGGCGAAAGCATGGAAACCCGTTCTGACTTACGGCGATCTGGCCCGTCTCGATCCGGCTACCGTCACACCGCGTGAGGTTTTTGATTCCGTTTGCCACATGCGAATGACCAAGCTACCGGACCCGAAAGTTAACGGAAATGCGGGCAGTTTCTTCAAAAATCCGGTGATCGGCAGCGAAAATGCGAAAGCGTTTCTCGCAGGCTGGCCAACGGCCCCGCATTATCCTCAGGCGGATGGCAGCGTAAAGCTGGCCGCAGGCTGGCTTATCGATCAATGTGAATTAAAAGGTACTACGCTTGGTGGCGCTGCTGTTCATCGTCAGCAGGCGCTGGTACTGATCAACCAGTCCAACGCGACAAGTGAGGATGTCGTCAACCTGGCGCACCATGTTCGCCAGCGTGTGGGCGAAAAATTTAACGTCTGGCTGGAGCCTGAAGTTCGCTTTATTGGCCGAACGGGCGAAGTGAATGCCGTGGAGACCATTGCGTGAAGGACAATACTATTCCGTTAACTCTCATCGGTATTCTTGCTGATGGCGAGTTTCATTCTGGCGAGCAGCTGGGCGAACAGCTGGGCATGAGCCGCGCTGCCATCAATAAACATATTCAAACGCTCCGCGACTGGGGCGTGGATGTGTTTACGGTACCGGGAAAAGGCTACAGCCTGCCGGAACCAATCCAGTTACTGAATGAAGAGATCATCCGCAGCCAGATTGGACACGGTAACGTCGCGGTATTGCCGGTCATTGATTCGACGAACCAGTATCTGCTGGATCGCCTGAGCGAGCTGAAATCCGGTGATGCCTGCGTTGCCGAGTACCAACAGGCAGGACGTGGCCGCCGGGGGCGTAAGTGGTTTTCGCCATTTGGCGCCAACCTCTACCTTTCCATGTACTGGCGGCTTGAACAGGGGCCAGCTGCGGCCATCGGGCTGAGCCTGGTCATCGGCATTGTGATGGCAGAGGTGCTGCACGATCTGGGTGCCGATCAGGTGCGGGTAAAATGGCCCAACGATCTGTATCTCAACGATCGAAAGCTGGCGGGGATCCTGGTCGAACTGACGGGAAAAACAGGCGATGCCGCACAGATCGTCATTGGGGTGGGGCTGAACATGGTGATGCGAAACGTGCAGAACGATGTCGTGAACCAGGCCTGGACCAACCTGCAGGAAGCGGGGATCACCATCGATCGCAATACGCTTGCCGTCCGCATGATCAATGAGTTGCGTAGTTCGCTGACGCTCTTTGAACAAGAGGGGTTAGCGCCATTCCTGTCCCGCTGGGAAAAGCTGGATAACTTTATTAACCGACCGGTGAAGCTGCTGATTGGGGATAAAGAGATTTACGGCACATCACGCGGCATTGACGCGCAGGGCGCGTTGCTGCTTGAACAGGATGGCGTGATTAAGCCCTGGGTGGGCGGTGAAATTTCGTTACGAAGTGCAGAGTAACCCTCTCCCCACAGGGGGAGAGGGTGTAGCAGGTCACTGCGGATACGGCACCCAATCCCCGGCATTCAGTCGGACATAAGGCTTATTCTGATACTGGATCACCACCGCATTGGCGTTTTCCGATACCTCCGCCGTCTGCGGCAGCCCGCTGGTGAGCTGATCCCAGTTCACGCTATCTTCCACAAACAGCTTACCGTCTACAGCGCGAGCAACCAGTTCCGAGATGGCCAGATAGCTGCTTGGCTGGGTGATCTCAACTGGCGCGCCCTGATGCGGTGCCTTCATGCCAAAGAACTTAATCCCGGCCGGAACGTTTGTGATGGACGGGCTTGGGATATCGCGCAGACCAGACACCTGCATCCTGTCGCCTTTCAGCGCTCCACCATGTTCCGGGACCACCACCACCATCACTTTACGACCTGATTTTTCCAGCTCGTTAAAGAACGCGTTCAGCTCGTCAAAGAACTTCTGCGCACGGGCCTTGTAATCGGCCGTTTTGCTTACGCCCGGATAATGGTTCCCGTCGTGAAGCGGCAGCGTATTATAGAACGTCGCGCTACGCGTCCCTTCCTCTTTACCGACGGTGTCAAACCAGCGCTGAAGTACGGCGGTATCGTCATAGACCGGCGAGCCATCGAAGCCCAGTAACGTCACTGGCAGCCCTTTCTGGTCCATCAGTGGGGCCTGCATGCCACCCTGTTCACGCACTTCTTTCAGGAAGTTACCGAACTGACCGTTATGGCCCATCATCAGGTGTTGGGTAAAGCCCAGTTTTGCCAGGTTATCAAACAGGTAACACTGGTTAGCTGCCGGCTGGTAGAGGTTCTTATGCGAGGGCTGCCCACAGCTCGCGCGCAGCAGGCGGATAGCCGCTGGGCCGCTGTACGACGTGGCCGAGTTGAAGTCTTTGAACTGAATATCGAAATGCGACCACAGCGGGTGCGACATCAAACCAGCCGCGTCAACGTCAGCCCAGGACAGAGAACAGATGTTAATGACCAGCAACTCAAACGGCTGAGCATCAGCAGGCAGCGCGTCCGGGAATTTCGTCTGACGCTTATCTTCCGCAGCGTAAAAACTGGAGAGCCACGCGTTCAGGTTCGTAGATGTCGGCGGCGCCGTCTGCGCTGGAATATCCCCAACCACAGGCGTATCCCCTGCTGTCGCGACGGTAGCGGCGGCGGAACCGCCCGTGGTGGTTACGGTTGTCGTCGGCTGACCGGCTGGCCACAGCGAGAAGCTCGGGCCCGTCAGCGTCAGTACGTTTAGCCAGATCATAATCGCGACGACAAACACCGTCACCCGGATCCACTGAGACAGGAACAGCCAGGCAACCAGCAGGACAAATACCGCGCCAATCATCTGCCAGTTAATAAAGCGCTCAACCAGATCGAGCATATAGTCCGCACTGAAACCTGCGACCTGGGAACCCTGGCTCATAATGCTTTCGGGGCCGGGTAGCCAGGTATCATGCCAGAACAGGGCGAAACCGATAGGGATAGCAATCCAGTGACGTATACGGTGCAGCCTGAGATTCGGGATTGGCATCAGCAGGAATGCCATAAACACCAGATTAAGCAGCGGGTGGAAATTAAGATAGCCTGCCCACAGCAGACCAAACTTCACCAGAAAGTAGAAATTCCAGCCGGACAGACCGCGCCAGTATTGCCAGAGTGGCGATGGCGCTGAAGAGGTATAGGTAGAATTAGTCATGTTTTCGGTTTGCCTTGACGTTTGAAGCGCGAGTCAGTGTTCCGGCGGGTTTAATATAGCGAGGTTTGACGAACAGTAATCTGATCGTATCGCGAATACGGCGCAGGGAATGGCGTGCATAGTAGCCAAGCGGCAAAAAAATCAGCGCGCACAGAACAACCAGTTGGATGATATCGCTGATATTCATAATGGAACGCTCTCCTTGTTCTCATCCATTAAGCGTAGCGGCTCAGGAACCCGACGCCATACGTGCCCATCATGTTTCGCGTTCAGAACCGGTTTGGCACCACTTGTTACAGGCAACGGTTTGGCCCATTTTTCAGGTGCCAGGGCTCGCATCTGGACAAGCTCAGCGCTGATCAAATTATCTTCAAACCAGACCATGCGGTTCGAGAAAATATCCCCGGTAGGCAGCGGGAAGATATGGTTCAGGGCGGTATCCAGATCGTTCACCCGACAGAAGGAGAGGAACAGCACCAGGCGATTATCGCCAATGGTCATGATATCCCCGATACGATTAGGGCGGCACAAGGTGAGCGCCTGCTCAACGCGAATGCCCGGCACAGGACGCAGGGCAACCATCACCCCTTTTCCGTCTGCCGGTAAAAGCGTATTGCTCATCATGTTGCCCACCGCATCGCAGAAGGTGTCCCATTTCTGGTAGCCGCGCAGTTTCATCGGCTGCGTCATTGAAAGCAGGGTGCTGATATCTTCCGGAACATATCGATTAAACTGCTGGCCCTGAATGCTTTCGATCAGCGTCAGACAGCGCGACAGGGGAGCATTCCAGGGAATGACCATATTCGCGCCGCAGCCCAGTAATAAGCGCTCATCGGTGGCGCGCAGGCTGGTATTATTTTCACGTACCACGATTTTTAACGCGCTGCCGCGCTGGCGACGTAATGTGTGAATGTGCCGTGCCAGCGTTTCGATTTGGTTATTCTGGATCAACGAGAAGATAATGGTCGCCGCCTGCGTGGTGCGCGCCTCATCAAATAAGGCCTCGTTAGTTTCGAACAGTGACCAATGCTCAGACAGTGCAGGCGCACCTTCCAGTACCGCAATATGACTCAGAACGCGCTTTTCATCACTGCGTGGCTGAACCACCGTCTCTTCCTGTTGAGCAAGATGCCACTCGTCCCCGACATTTTTGAGGGTAAGCTGCTGTCGGGAGCTCACCCCTTTTTCATTGCACCAGAAAGCCACGTCGTAAAGATGGCTGTCAGTCTGGACACGAATACTGGCCAGGCCATAGAGGAAACGGTATTCACTCATTAAAAGTGAAAAAAGTTTGTCGTTATTACTGCCCGGGTTAACAACCAATAAGGTGCAATTTTGATTTTTTGCCCATCTGCTGATTCTTCCCAGCCATTTCAGCAGTTTTTCAGACGGGATATTTTGTAGACCGTTTTGAGAACATTTAAGAATCAGTAAATAGTGTTCAGGAACAATAGAGCACTGAATATCGCGGGGCAAAAAGTATAAACTGTCGGCCTCCGCTGGCATGGAAAATAATCGTACTGTCTGGGGTCCACGGTCAGTTTCGAGCCTGATGATTGACTTTGGCTCATCGCCCATCGTAATGACGGCCACGCGGTAATCCTTACCCTGCGCCGCTATCGTCTGGTTTACCAGACTGATGGCATCTTCATTACGATCCGTATTAACCCACCAGACTCCTCCGACTGGCATGTGGCGCAATTCGTCCCATAATGACTGGATGCCAATAGAAAATATGGAGTCCACGGTGTCCCTCTTTTCGTCGAATTTCTATGTCTCTCAGTTTACTAGCGAAAGCGTAGAAATAAACCTAACATTGAAATTAAAGAACATCAGATTTAGCATGTAAATGAAATTTCGTGGGCAGGACGCCTCGCTGCATCTGAATCTTATGATTTTACTCAAAGGGATGAAATAAGAATGCAAAATAACGAACCCGCAACTCCAGTCGACCCAAGCCTGGGTTACACATTCCAAAACGATTTTCTGGCGCTCACGCAGGCTTTTTCATTGCCTGAAATAGATTACACCGATATTTCCCAGCGGGAACAGTTGGCTGCGGCTATTAAACGTTGGCCGTTATTAGCTGAGTTTGCCCAACAACAATAAGGAAGCCATTGATGGCCGTACTAGGATTACAGGGCGTCCGTGGTGGAGTGGGTACAACTTCCGTAACCGCGGCGCTGGCGTGGTCATTACAGGTTTTAGGTGAATCAGTACTGGTTATTGATGCCTGCTCCGATAATTTGCTGCGCATGTCATTCAATGTCGACTTTACGCATGAAAACGGCTGGGGGCGCGCGCTTCTGGACGATAAAGACTGGCGGGATGCGGGTTTGCGCTATACCTCCCAGCTCGATTTGCTTCCCTTTGGTCAGATGACGGAAACCGAACGCGGGAATGAAGCTGCGTTTCAGCGCCTGTTCTCTCGCTTCACCACCGCTTTGCAGAGTCTGAAAGAGAGCGGACACTATCAGTGGATCCTGCTGGACCTGCCGCACGGCGCCGCGTCGCTGACCCGCCAGCTTCTGTCGCAGTGCGACCATGTGCTCTCCATTGCGAACGTAGATGCGAATTGTCATATCCGTCTGCATCAACAGGCAATGCCTGCCAATGCCCATATTCTGATTAACGATCTGCGCATTGGCAGCCAGATCCAGGACGATCTGTACCAGGTCTGGCTCCAGAGTCAGCGCCGCCTGTTGCCAATGGTTATTCATCGTGACGAAGCGATGGCGGAGTGCCTCGCTTCCAAACAACCGCTTGGGGAGTACCGTAGTGATTCACTGGCGGCAGAAGAGATCCTGACGCTGGCCAACTGGTGTCTGCTGCACTTTGCGAAACGGCCGGAGCCTGCCGGGAGTTCAGTATGAGCCGCCTGACCAACTGGTTGCTCATCCCGCCGGTCAGTTCGCGCTTAAGTGAACGCTACCGCCATTACCGTCATCACGGCGCCTCATCGCTGAGCGCTGCGCTGGGCTGCTTATGGATGATTCTGGCGTGGATGTTCATCCCCCTCGAACATCCACGCTGGCAACGTATTCGTGCGCGCCACGGTGAACTCTATCCGCATATCAACCCTGACAAGCCGCGTCCGCTCGATCCCGCGCGCTACGCTATACAGTCCATCTGGCTTCTGGCGACCTCAACGGGTGCGGAGAAAAAAACGTCCCGCTGGCGCAGCTTCGATCGCGTGCAGAACTTACGTGAACACTATCACCAGTGGCTTAACCGGCTACCCGACCGGGTTGGCGATAGAACAGGTCATTTAGATAATCACAAAGAGCTCGGGCACCTTCACCCGGGCTTACGGCGTTTTATTCTCGGCGTGGTGGTGGTGTTCTCGCTCATACTGGCGCTGGTCTGTATTACCCAGCCCTTCAACCCGCTGGCACAGTTTACCTTCCTGATCCTGCTGTGGGGCGTGGCTCTGCTGGTGCGGCGCATTCCGGGGCGTTTTTCTGCCCTGATGCTGATCGTGCTGTCGCTGACCGTTTCCTGCCGCTACATCTGGTGGCGATATACCTCAACGCTGAACTGGGACGATCCGGTCAGCCTGGTGTGTGGGTTAGTGCTGCTGTTTGCTGAGACCTACGCCTGGATCGTGCTGGTGCTGGGTTACTTCCAGGTTATCTGGCCGCTGAATCGACAGCCGGTGCCGCTGCCAAAAGACACGACCCAGTGGCCAACGGTGGACCTCTTCGTGCCGACCTACAACGAAGACCTGTCGGTGGTGAAAAACACCATTTACGCCGCGCTGGGTATCGACTGGCCGAAGGATAAAATCAAAATCTGGATCCTTGATGACGGTGGCCGCGCCGAGTTCCGCCAGTTCGCGGACGAAGTAGGGGTCGAGTACATCGCCCGTACCACGCATGAACACGCTAAGGCCGGTAACATCAACAATGCGCTGAAATATGCCAAAGGGGAGTTCGTCTCTATTTTCGACTGCGACCACGTGCCAACGCGCTCGTTCCTGCAAATGACCATGGGCTGGTTCCTGAAGGAGAAAGAGCTGGCGATGATGCAGACGCCGCACCACTTCTTCTCACCGGACCCGTTTGAACGTAACCTCGGTCGTTTTCGTAAAACCCCGAACGAGGGCACACTGTTCTATGGTCTGGTGCAGGACGGGAACGACATGTGGGACGCAACATTCTTCTGCGGCTCCTGTGCGGTGATCCGCCGTAAACCGCTGGATGAAATTGGCGGGATCGCCGTCGAGACGGTCACGGAAGATGCGCACACTTCGCTGCGTCTGCACCGTCTTGGCTATACCTCCGCCTACATGCGCATTCCTCAGGCGGCGGGGCTGGCCACGGAATCCCTGTCGGCGCACATCGGCCAGCGTATTCGCTGGGCGCGTGGCATGGTGCAAATTTTCCGCCTCGATAACCCGCTGATGGGTAAAGGACTGAAACTGGCGCAACGGCTGTGCTACGTCAACGCCATGTTCCACTTCCTGTCGGGTATTCCACGGCTTATCTTCCTCACTGCGCCGCTGGCGTTCCTGCTTCTTCACGCTTACATCATCTATGCGCCTGCGCTGATGATTGCCCTGTTCGTTCTGCCGCACATGATCCACGCCAGCCTGACGAACTCGAAGATTCAGGGGAAATATCGCCATTCGTTCTGGAGTGAAATCTACGAAACGGTGCTGGCCTGGTATATCGCGCCGCCAACCATGGTGGCGCTGATTAACCCGCATAAAGGGAAATTCAACGTCACCGCGAAGGGCGGGCTGGTGGAAGAGGAGTATGTCGACTGGGTGATCTCCCGGCCCTATATCTTCCTGGTGCTGCTGAATATTGTGGGCGTGATTGTTGGGGTCTGGCGCTACTTCTACGGCCCGGAAAACGAAATTCTGACGGTCTTCGTGAGTATGGCGTGGGTGTTTTATAACCTGATTATCCTCGGTGGCGCGGTGGCGGTATCAGTGGAGAGCAAACAGGTTCGCCGCGCGCATCGCGTCGAAATCAGCATGCCAGCGGCCATTGCCCGCGACGATGGACATCTCTTCTCCTGTACCGTACATGACTTTTCGGATGGCGGTCTGGGTATCAAGATCAACGGTCAGGCGAAGGTGCTTGAGGGGCAGAAGGTCAACCTATTGCTTAAGCGCGGCCAGCAGGAGTATGTCTTCCCGACGCAGGTGGTGCGTGTGAGAGGAAATGAAGTGGGTCTGCAACTGATGCCGCTGACTAAAAAGCAACACATTGATTTTGTGCAGTGTACGTTTGCCCGCGCGGATACGTGGGCTCTCTGGCAGGACAGCTTCCCTGAGGATAAGCCTCTGGAAAGCCTGCTGGATATTCTTAAGCTGGGGTTCCGTGGCTATCGTCACCTTGCAGAATTTGCCCCGTCGTCGGTGAAATTAATTTTCCGGTCACTTACTTCACTGGTTTCCTGGGTCGTGTCGTTCATTCCGCGTCGACCTGAGCGAGATGAAGCGAAGCAGGCGGACCCGGTTATGGCTCAACAATGATGATAACGCGATGAAAACAAAACTTTCCTGGTTATGTGCAGTGGCAATGGGGATGAGTGCGCTCCCTGCAACAGTGGCTAACGCGGCGCCTGATAACGCAGCGACCACACCCGCGCCAACGGTGCCTGTCGTCGCGCAAGCGACCGATCCGGTAGTGACGGCGGCGCCGGGGCAGACGGAAAACGTCGTCCCGAATCAGCCGACGACGGGGAATACGCTGCCCGCCGACAACCCGGTGGTTGGGCAGGTTATGCCTGGCGTGCCGGGAGCCAGTGCACCGGTGGTTGCGGAAAATACGCCGTCGCGTGACGTTAAGCTGACGTTCGCCCAGATCGCGCCTCCTCCGGGCAGCATGGTTCTGCGCGGCATCAACCCAAATGGCGGTGTCGAATTCGGTATGCGTAGCGATGAAGTCGTGTCGAAAGCGATGCTCAACCTGGAATACACGCCATCGCCGTCGCTGCTGCCGGTGCAATCCCAGCTTAAGGTCTATCTGAATGATGAGCTGATGGACGTCCTGCCCGTCACCAAAGAGCAACTGGGTAAGAAAACCCTGGCTCAGGTGCCGATTAACCCGCTGTTTATCACCGACTTTAACCGCGTGCGTCTGGAATTTGTCGGCCATTACCGCGATGTCTGTGAAAACCCGGCCAGCAGCACCCTGTGGCTGGATGTTGGTCGTAACTCTTCGCTTCAGATGACCTATCAGCCGCTGGCGTTGAAAAACGATCTCTCCGCCTTCCCGGTGCCGTTCTTCGACCCGCGTGATAACCGTCCACTGAACCTGCCAATGGTGTTTGCGGGCTCTCCTGATGTGACCGAACAGCTGGCGGCCTCTATCGTGGCATCCTGGTTTGGTTCCCGCTCCGGCTGGCGTGGCCAGAGTTTCCCGGTTATGTACGACAAAATGCCGGACAAAAACGCGATTGTGTTTGCCACCAACGCCAAACGCCCGGCATTCCTGCGGGACCATCCAGAGGTGAAAGCGCCCACCATCGAGATGATCAGCCATCCCGACAATCCGTACGTGAAGCTGCTGGTGATCTTCGGGCGTGATGATAAAGATCTGGTGCAGGCGGCAAAAGGCATTGCGCAGGGCAATATCCTGTTCCGCGGTAATAGCGTCGTGGTGGATGAGGTGAAACCGCTGCTGGCACGTAAGCCTTATGATGCGCCGAACTGGGTCCGCACCGACCGCGCGATTACCTTCGGCGAGCTGAAAACCTATGAAGAGCAATTGCAGTCAACCGGGCTTGAACCTTCTCCTGTCAGCCTGTCGCTGAACCTGCCGCCGGATCTCTATCTGCTGCGCACCAACGGTATTGATATCAACCTGAACTACCGTTACACCGCGCCGGTAACCAAAGACAGCTCGCGCATGGATATCAGCCTCAACAACCAGTTCCTGCAATCCTTCAGCCTGACCAGCAGCCAGGAGACAAACCGGTTGATGCTTCGTCTGCCTGTATTGCAGGGGCTGCTGGATGGCAAAACCGATGTGTCGATCCCGGCGCTGAAGCTCGGTGCGGTGAACCAGCTGCGGTTTAACTTCCAGTACATGAACCCGATGCCGGGTGGATCGGTGGAAAACTGTATTACCTTCCAGCCGGTGCAAAACCACGTGGTGATTGGTGATGATTCCACAATCGACTTCTCGAAGTATTACCACTTTATCGCGATGCCGGATCTGCGTGCGTTTGCTAACGCCAGTTTCCCGTTCAGCCGCATGGCTGATCTCTCTGAATCGATTGTCGTGATGCCAAAAGCGGCCAACGAAGGCCAGGTTGCCACGCTGCTGGACACCATGGGCACCGTCGGGGCGCAAACCGGCTTACCGGCTATCAACGTGACGGTGACGGATGACGGTAGCCAGATCCAGAACAAAGATGCCGATATCATGGTCATCGGCAACATTCCGGACAAGCTGAAAGACGAGAAGCGCGTCGATCTGCTGGTGCAGGCGGCTCAGTCATGGGTCAACACGCCGCTGCGTCAGACCGAGTTCCCAAGCATCATGCCGGACAGCGGCGATCGTCAGGCCAATATCAGGACGACCGTAAGCTCAACGGGTCCGATGGCTGCGATTGTCGGCTTCCAGTCTCCGTATAACGACCAGCGCAGCGTGATCGCCCTGCTGGCGGACAGCCCGCGCGGCTATGAGCTGCTCAACACGGCCATGAACGACAGCGGTAAACGGGCGGCAATGTTCGGTTCCGTCTCGGTGATCCGTGAGTCGGGGGTAAACAGCCTGCGCGTGGGGGATGTCTACTACGTCGGTCATCTGCCGTGGTTCGAACGCCTGTGGTACGCCCTCTCTAACCACCCGGTGCTGCTGGCCGTGCTGGCTGCGCTCAGCGTTGTATTGCTGGCGTGGGTATTGTGGCGTCTGCTGCGAATCATCAGCCGTCGTCGTCTTAACCCGGACCATGAGTAAGCCGTGATGAAAATCTTTCGCGGGTGTGTAGTCGCAGCGTTGATGCTGGCGGCGGCGAATCTGCATGCCGCCTGTCGCTGGCCTGCCTGGGAGACGTTCAAGCAGGATTATATGAGCGAAAGTGGGCGCATCATTGATCCCAGTGACGCGCGCAAAATCACCACCTCCGAAGGGCAAAGCTATGGACTGTTCTTTGCCCTGGCAGCAAACGATCGCAAGACGTTTGATCTGCTGCTGACATGGACGCGCGATAACCTTGCCGAGGGGGATTTAGCCCAACATCTCCCGGCGTGGCTATGGGGAAAAAAGGACGACAACACCTGGGCGGTTATCGACCCTAACTCCGCGTCCGATGCCGATATCTGGATTGCCTGGTCGCTGCTGGAAGCCGGGCGGCTGTGGAAAAATCCCGATTACACGCGCACGGGTAAGGCGCTGTTGACGCGCATTGCCAGTGAGGAAGTGGTGAAGGTGCCGGGGCTGGGTTCTATGCTGCTGCCGGGTAAAGTCGGTTTTGCCGAAGAGAGTGTCTGGCGCTTCAACCCCAGCTACCTGCCGCCGCAGCTTGCGAGCTATTTCACCCGTTTCGGCGCACCGTGGACAACGCTCCGTGAAACCAACCTGCGTCTGCTGCTGGAGACCGCGCCAAAAGGATATTCCCCGAACTGGGTGAAATACCAGAAAAAGGGCGGCTGGCAGTTGAAGCAGGATACGACCCTGATCGGCAGTTACGATGCGATTCGCGTCTATCTGTGGGTAGGGATGATGAACGATAACGATCCGCAAAAAGCCCGGCTACTGGCGCGTTTCAAGCCCATGGCGACCACCACAATCAAACAAGGCTTACCGCCGGAAAAAGTGGACGTAGCGACCGGGAAACGTACCGGAGATGGGCCGGTAGGGTTTTCTGCCTCCCTGCTTCCATTTTTACAAGAACGGGACGCGCAGGCGGTGCAACGCCAGCGTGTCGCCGATCGTTTTCCCGATAACAATGCTTATTACAGCTACGTTCTGACCCTCTTTGGACAAGGGTGGGATCAGCATCGTTTTCGTTTCACCGCGCAAGGTGAATTACTACCGGATTGGGGCCAGGAATGCGCACGTTCACACTAAATCTACTCGCCTTATCGCTTGGCCTGGCGCTCATGCCCCTGGCCCAGGCCGCCAACTCCCCGCAGCAGAGACAGCTGCTGGAACAGGTTCGTCTGGGGGAATCCACCCAGCGTGAGGATTTGGTGCGCCAGTCGCTCTATCGCCTTGAGCTGATCGACCCCAACAACCCGGACGTGATTGCCGCTCGCTTCCGCTACCTGTTACGACAGGGGGATACGGCGGGCGCGCAAAAAGAGCTGGATCGCCTGAAAGGAATAGCACCCGATTCCAGTGCGTACCAGTCCTCCCGTACGACCATGCTGCTCTCCACGCCGGATGGTCGCCAGGCCCTCCAGCAGGCTCGTCTGCTCGCCACCACCGGGCACACGCAGGAAGCTATTGCCGCGTATGACAAACTGTTTGACGGTAATCCGCCCAGCGGCGACATCGCGACGGAGTACTGGAACGTGGTGGCGAAAGAGCCTGCCCGCCGCAATCTGGCCATTAATCAGCTGAAGAAAATCAACGCCAGCAGTCCGGGCAACGCCCCGCTACAGGCTTCGCTGGCGCAGCTTCTGTTCCAGAGCGGACGTCGTGATGAAGGGTTTGCGGTGTTACAGGAGATGGCCAAATCGAACAATGGCCGCAGTCAGGCGTCGGACATGTGGTACCAGCAGATCAAAGATCAGCCGGCCAGCAGCGCCAGCGTTACCGCGCTGCAACAATACCTGAGCGTGTTCAGCGATGGCGATAACGTGACGGCGGCGCGCGCCCAGCTTGAAGCGCAGCAAAAACAGCTCGCCGATCCGGCGTTTCGCGCCAAAGCCGAAGGGTTAGCCGCAGTGGATGCCGGGCAGGGCAGTAAAGCGGTAACGGAGTTGCAGAAAGCAGTCAGCGCCAACCACGCCGACAGTGAAGCCGTAGGCGCGCTGGGGCAGGCCTATTCGCAGAAAGGCGATCGCGCCCGCGCGGTTGCGCAGTTTGAAAAGGCGATCGCCCTCGATCCGCAGAGCGACAACCGGGGCAAATGGGACAGCCTGCTGAAGGTTAACCGATACTGGCTGCTGATCCAGCAGGGTGATAACGCCCTGAAAGCCAACAAGACAGCCCAGGCGGAACGCTATTATCAGCAGGCGCGCAACATTGACAATACGGACAGCTACGCGGTACTGGGGCTGGGTGACGCGGCGGCGGCGCGGAAAGATAACGACGCGGCTGAACGCTATTATCGCCAGGCATTGCGGATGGACAGCGGCAACAGCAACGCGGTACGCGGTCTTGCCAATATTTATCGCGAGCAGTCTCCGGAGAAGGCGACGCAGTTTATTCAGTCGCTCTCTGCCAGCCAGCGCCGCAGCATTGATGATATTGAACGTAGCCTGACGAACGAGCAGCTCTCGGCTCAGGCTGAACAGCTGGAAAGCCAGGGAAACTATGCGCAGGCCGCAGAAATTCAGCGCCGACGCCTTGCGCTTTCCCCGGGCGACGTGTGGATCACCTACCGGCTATCACGCGATCTGTATAGCGCGGGTCAGCGCAGCCAGGCGGATAACCTGATGCGTCAGCTGGCAAGCCAGAAACCGGGCGATCCGGATCAGGTTTACGCCAGCGGGCTGTACCTGTCCGGTAACGATCGGGACCGGGCCGCGCTGGCGCATCTGAACACGCTGCCGCGCGACAAGTGGAACGGCAACATCCAGGCGCTGGCGGACCGCCTGCAAAGTAACCAGGTGCTGGAAACCGCCAACCGCCTGCGCGACAGTGGAAAAGAGCAGGAAGCGGAAGCGCTGCTTCGCCAGCAGCCCCCGTCCACCCGTATTGACTTAACGCTGGCAGACTGGGCTGAACAGCGTGGCGATCACGAGGCCGCGAAAACCGCCTACAACACCGTCCTGCAACGGGAACCGCAGAACGAAGACGCAATTCTCGGCCTGACCGAAGTCAATCTTGCTCAGGGCAACAGGGACGCCGCTCGCGCTGAGCTGGCGAAACTGCCCGCGGCACAAAACGGCGAACCGCTCTCCCTCAATATGCAGCGCCGGATCGCCATGGCGCAGGCCGGTCTGGGCGATTCAGCCGCGGCAGAAAAGACCTTCAACACCATTCTTCCGCAGGCAAAATCGCAGCCGCCTTCTATGGAAAGTGCGCTGGTGATGCGTGATGCCGCCCGCTTCCAGGCACAAAATGGTCAGCCTCAGCAGGCGCTGGACACCTGGAAGGATGCGATGGTCTCATCTGGCATCACAACGACTCGTCCAACCGATAACGACAGCTTTACGCGGCTCACGCGTAACGATGAGAAAGATGACTGGCTGAAGCGCGGCGTGCGCAGCGATGCAGGCGATCTTTATCGTCAGCAGGATCTGAACGTCACGCTGCAACACGACTACTGGGGATCCAGCGGCACGGGGGGCTATTCCGACCTGAAAGCGCATACCACTATGCTCCAGGTGGATGCGCCGCTATCGGATGGCCGCATGTTCTTCCGTAGCGATCTGGTCAATATGAACGCCGGTTCCTTTGACACCAATAACGGAACCTACGATCCGACATGGGGTACCTGCGCCGAAACGCCATGTCACGGCAGCACGAACCAGTCGGCCAACGGCGCCAGCGTGGCAGTCGGCTGGCAGAACAACACCTGGGCGTGGGACATCGGTACTACGCCGATGGGCTTCGACGTGGTCGATGTGGTGGGCAGCCTGAGCTACAGCAACGACTTGGGGCCGATTGGCTACACCCTGAACGCCCATCGTCGTCCGATTTCCAGCTCTGTGCTGGCCTTCGCCGGGCAAAAAGATCCCAATACCGACACCACCTGGGGCGGCGTGCGTGCTACCGGTGGCGGCGTGAGCATGAGCTACGACAAAGGCGAAGCTAACGGGATCTGGTCAAGCCTGAGTGCCGACAGCCTCACCGGGAAGAATGTCGAAGATAACTGGCGGGTCCGCTGGATGACCGGCTATTACTACAAGCTTATCAATCAGAACAACGAGCGTCTGACGGTCGGCGTGTCCAATATGCTCTGGCATTACGATAAAGATTTAAGTGGCTATTCGCTGGGCCAGGGCGGTTACTACAGTCCCCAGGAGTATGTGTCGTTCGCCTTACCGGTGAACTGGCGTAAACGCACAGAGAACTGGTCATGGGAGCTGGGCGGTTCCGTCTCATGGTCCCATTCAAAAACAAAGGATGTGATGCGTTATCCGTTGCAGGGGCTGATCCCGGACAATGAGCCAGGCCGTTATACCGATAAAGGTGTGATGGGAACCGGAAGTAGCTCGTCAGGGACGGGTTATACCGCAAGGGCGATTGTTGAACGCCGTGTGACGTCCAACTGGTTTGTCGGTCTGGGCGTCGATATTCAGGAAGCGAAAGACTATACCCCGAGCCATGCGTTGCTCTATGTTCGGTATTCTGCCGCAGGCTGGCAGGGTGATATGGACTTACCGCCGGAACCGCTGGTGCCTTATGCAGACTGGTGATCGGATTTTTGCTTAATCTAATTGTAAGTCTCTCTTAAAAGTGCAGCTATCGGGTATACTCGGGCGCACCAGGTTTACGCCCTGGTGCGCCCTGCGCTTCGAGTTTTGTGGAGAGTCATTTTGCGTGTCAGCCGTTCCTTAACGATCAAACAGATGGCGATGGTGTCTGCCGTCACAATGCTGTTTGTCTTCATCTTCTGCGTCATTTTGCTGTTTCATTCCGTACAGCAGAATCGCTATAACACGGCTTCGCAACTGGAAAGTATTGCCCGCTCGGTGCGGGAACCCCTGTCGGCCTCGATCCTGAAAGGGGATATCCCCGAGGCGGAATCCATCCTGAAGCGCATTCAGCCCGCCGGTATCGTGAGCCGCGCCGACGTCGTGCTGCCGAACCAGTTCCAGGCGCTGCGGATGAGCTTTATCCCGGAGCGTCCCGTCCCGATGATGGTGATGCGCCTGTTTGAACTGCCGGTGCAGATTTCCCTGCCTCTCTATTCCCTGGAAAGACCGGCTAACCCGCAGCCGCTGGCCTATCTGGTGCTACAGGCGGACTCGTACCGCATGTATAAATTCGTCATGAGTTGGGTTGCTACGTTAGTGACTACTTACTTACTTTTGACCTTAATGTTGAGCGTGGCGCTGACGTGGTGCATCAACCGGTTAATTGTGCATCCGTTGCGCCGCATAGCCCGGGAGCTGAATGACCTCTCTCCGCAGGAGCATATGGGGCATCAGCTTCCCTTGCCGCGTCTGCATCACGACGATGAAATCGGCATGCTGGTCCGCAGTTACAATATCAACCAGCAGCGTGTCCTGCGTCAGCAGGAAGAGGTCAGTAATAACGCCACCCGTTTCCCGGTTTCCGACCTGCCAAACAAAGCGTTTTTAATGGCCCTGCTGGAGCAGACCGTCGCTCGCCAGCAGACCACCGCGCTGATGGTGATTGCCTGCGAGACCTTGCAGGACACGACGGGCGTGCTGAAAGAGAGCCAGCGCGAGATGCTATTACTGACGCTGGTGGAAAAAATCAAATCTGTGCTGGCGCCGCGCATGGTACTTACCCAGGTCAGCGGCTATGACCTGGTGGTGATTGCGCACGGTGTAAAAGAGCCGTGGCACGCTATTACGTTAGGTCAGCAAGTACTCACTGTCATAAATGAGCGGCTACCCATTCAGGGTATCCAGCTACGCCCAAGTGCCAGCATTGGTATCGCAATGTACTACGGTGGTCTGACCGCCGAGCAGTTATACCGTCGGGCTTTCTCAGCAGCGTTTACCGCGCGCCGAAAAGGCAAAAACCAGATCCAGTTCTTTGATCCAGAGCAAATGGAAAAAGCCCAGCAGCGCCTGACGGAAGAGAGCGACATTCTGACGGCGATGGACAATCGCCAGTTTGCGCTCTGGCTACAGCCGCAGGTGGATTTGCGCACGGGTGAAGTGATCAGCGCCGAAGCGTTGCTGCGCATGCAGCAGCCGGACGGCACGTGGGAGCTGCCTGAGGGGATGATCGAACGTATCGAGTCCTGCGGCCTGATGGTCACCGTCGGATACTGGGTGCTGGAAGAGTCGTGCCGCCAGCTTGCGGCCTGGCAACAACGGGGCATCACGCTGCCGCTGTCGGTGAATCTTTCTGCGCTACAGCTGATGCACCCGACTATGGTGCCGGATATGCTCGAGTTGATCCATCGCTACCGCATCCAGCCCCACACGTTGATCCTGGAAGTCACCGAGAGCCGTTGTATTGACAATCCTGACGACGCTGTCGCCATTCTGAAACCGCTGCGTAATGCCGGGATCCGCATTGCGCTTGACGATTTTGGTATGGGGTATTCCGGCCTGCGTCAGCTCCAGCACATGAAAACCCTGCCGGTGGACGTCCTGAAAATCGACAAAACCTTTGTGAAAGGGCTGCCGGAGGATTGCAGCCTGGTGCAGGCCATTATCCAGATGGCGCACAGCCTGAACCTGCACGTGACTGCCGAAGGTATTGAGGCCGAAGCCCAGCGCGAGTGGCTGGCTGCGGCGGGTGTGGAGAGCGGTCAGGGCTTCCTGTTTGGCCGCGCCGTGCCGACGGATACCTTTGAGCGACGCTATCTCGCCGACGATGGCAATAACGCAAAAGTGTAATTTTGTTGCTGGCTTGTGCGAGCCAGCTCAAAGTTCTTAACATTTGTGTTTCAAATTTGAACCCCGTTTATTTCTGTCCTGTTATGTGGGTGTTATTTTAAAGCCGCAGGTTAACCATAACCTTACAAAGCCTGTAGTTATTCTTTCCAGGGACACCCTATGAAAACCTCACTCTTCAAAAGTCTTTACTTCCAGGTCCTGACAGCCATCGCCATCGGTATTCTGCTCGGTCACTACTACCCGGAGCTGGGCGCGCAAATGAAACCGCTTGGCGACGCGTTCGTTAAACTCATCAAAATGATCATCGCGCCGGTCATCTTCTGTACCGTGGTGACCGGTATCGCTGGCATGGAAAGCATGAAGGCGGTCGGGCGTACGGGGGCGGTTGCCCTGCTGTACTTCGAGATTGTCAGTACCATCGCGCTGATTATCGGCCTGATTATTGTCAACGTGGTACAGCCTGGCGCGGGCATGAACGTTGACCCGGCCACGCTGGATGCGAAAGCGGTGGCGGTTTACGCTGAACAGGCGAAAGATCAGGGGATTGTTGCCTTCCTGCTGGACGTGATCCCGAGCAGCGTGATTGGCGCGTTCGCCAGCGGAAATATCCTCCAGGTACTGCTGTTTGCCGTGCTGTTTGGCTTTGCCCTGCACCGTCTTGGCAGCAAAGGTCAGCTGATTTTTAACGTCATTGAAAGCTTCTCGCAGGTTATCTTCGGCATCATCAACATGATTATGCGTCTGGCCCCGATTGGTGCCTTTGGCGCGATGGCCTTCACCATCGGGAAATACGGCGTCGGCACGCTGGTACAGCTTGGCCAGCTGATTATCTGCTTCTACATCACCTGTATTCTGTTTGTGGTGGTGGTGCTCGGCTCCATCGCTCGTGCGACCGGCTTCAGCATCTTCAAATTTATCCGTTACATTCGTGAAGAGCTGCTGATTGTCCTCGGCACATCCTCTTCTGAGTCCGCGCTGCCGCGTATGCTCGATAAAATGGAAAAGCTGGGCTGCCGTAAGTCAGTGGTGGGGCTGGTTATTCCTACGGGCTACTCCTTTAACCTGGACGGCACCTCGATTTACCTGACGATGGCGGCGGTCTTTATTGCTCAGGCCACCAACAGCCACATGGATATCTTCCATCAGATTACGCTGCTGGTCGTCCTCCTGCTCTCCTCGAAAGGGGCGGCGGGCGTAACGGGTAGCGGATTTATCGTGCTGGCGGCCACTATCTCAGCGGTTGGCCATCTGCCGGTGGCGGGTTTGGCCCTGATCCTCGGTATCGACCGCTTTATGTCTGAAGCCCGCGCGTTAACCAACCTGATTGGTAATGGTGTGGCGACGGTTGTGGTGGCGAAGTGGGTAAAAGAGCTGGATCACAAGAAACTTAACGATACGCTGAATAATCGCACATCTGAGGACAAAACCCCCGGTTTATCCTCTTAATCCCTCATAAATGCCCGTATTCCCTTGTGGGGATGCGGGCACCTGCGCATAATAACCGCTCATACCTGTCATATTTCGACAAAATTTTTTTGGGTATATTTCGCTTCCGCCCGTGACGTTTAGCCGAACACGCTGTCTAATCGGAAGGTTTTCATCGTCATCTTTGAGTGCTCACGTCGCGAGACACTCTCTTTAACCAGGAATGTTGATCAGGGGTTCACATGCAGGGCACAAAAATTCGACTCTTAACCGGCGGTTTGCTGATGATGGCAGCAGCCAGTTATGTGCAGGCAGATGCGCTCCAGCCAGACCCGGCCTGGCAACAGGGAACACTGGCGAACGGATTCCAGTGGCAGGTGTTATCCACTCCGCAACGTCCGAGCGATCGCATTGAAATTCGTCTGGCTGTGAATACCGGCTCCCTCACTGAAAGCACCCAGCAGACCGGCTTAAGCCATTTTATTCCTCGACTGGCGCTCACCCAGAGCGGCAGTTTGCAGGCGGTTCAGGTGCGTTCTTTATGGCAACAGGCCATCGATCCTAAACGTCCGCTGCCCCCGGCTGTGGTCTCCTATGACTACACCATGTTTAATCTGAGCCTGCCCAACAACCGTAACGATCTGCTTAAAGAAGCGCTGACCTATCTTTCCGATGCCACCGGCAAACTGGCGATTACGCCTGAGACCGTAAACTATGCGTTGAGCAACAGCGACATGGTGGCGACCTGGCCGACGGATACCAAAGAAGGCTGGTGGCGCTACCGCCTGAAAGGGTCCACGCTGCTTGGACACGACCCGGCAGAACCGCTGAAACAGCCGGTGGATCCAGAGCAGGTGAAATCTTTCTACCAGCAGTGGTACACCCCGGATGCCATGACCCTCATTGTAGTGGGCAACGTGGACAGCCGTGCGGTGATAGAGCAGATCAACAAAGCCTTTGGCGATCTAAAAGGGAAGCGTGAAACGCCCGCCCCTGTTCCTACTTTGTCCCCGCTGCGTCCTGAGACGGTCAGTATCATGACGGATACCGTGCGTCAGGATCGTCTTTCGATGATGTGGGATACCGCCTGGCAGCCGATCCGCGAGTCCTCGGCGCTGTTGCGTTACTGGCGTGCGGACCTGGCGCGTGAAGCGCTGTTCTGGCATGTTCAGCAGACGCTCAGCAAGAACAACGTGAAAGACATTGGTCTGGGCTTTGACTGCCGCGTGCTGTTCCAGCGCGCCCAGTGCGCCATTAACGTCGAATCGCCGGGTGATAAGCTGAATGCCAATCTCGGCGTGGTGGCGAAAGAGCTGGCTAAAGTGCGTAAAGAGGGCCTGTCTGAAGAGGAATTTAACGCGCTGGTGGCGCAGAAATCCCTCGAATTGCAGAAACTTTTTGCCACCTATGCCCGCGCCGATACCGATATCTTAATCAGCCAGCGCATTCGCTCCTTACAGAATCAGGTCGTGGATATCGCGCCGGAGCAGTATCAGAAATTGCGTCAGGATTTCCTGAACGGTCTGACCGTGGAGATGCTGAATCAGGATCTGCGGCAGCAGCTGTCTCAGGATATGGCGTTGATTCTGTTGCAGCCGAAAGGTGAGCCGGAATATGACATGAAAGAGTTAAAGGCCACCTGGAACGCCATCATGGCGACGCCGTCGCAGCCAGTACAGGCGGCGGCCGATGATTTGCACCAGGATGCGAGCGATATTCCGCAGGGCCAGTAAGGCCCTGCGTTCCCTCTCCCTGTGGGCTGAGGGATTTTATGCAGAAGCAATAAAGTTGCTTTCTAAATGACTGAGGGCTGTCAGCGATGCCCTGGTCCGGCTGTAAATCGC
>NZ_JADBPZ010000039.1:0-19191 GCF_014893445.1 Enterobacter cloacae complex sp. P29RS
TGCCGAACTCAGAAGTGAAACGCCGTAGCGCCGATGGTAGTGTGGGGTCTCCCCATGTGAGAGTAGGGAACTGCCAGGCATCAATCAGGAAGAACCCCGTACCGGAAGGTGCGGGGTTTTTTGCTTTGTGCGTTCTGAAAAGTCGGGTGGTGGCCCCACCTTACCCGCCCTACATGCTTTCCCTCCTTGAAACTTTCTCACCTTTCGCTTGCAGACTCGACATTAAGCCCGTTTCTCGGTATCGTTAGCTGTCTGGATGTCTAAACGTTTATACGTATGCTGTGAGGATTTAAGGTTATGCCGATTCGGGTGCAGGACGAGCTACCAGCCGTCAATTTCTTGCGTGAAGAGAATGTCTTCGTCATGACGGCTTCGCGTGCGACAGGTCAGGAAATTCGCCCGCTGAAGGTGCTTATTCTCAATCTGATGCCAAAAAAGATCGAAACGGAGAACCAGTTCCTGCGTTTGCTCTCCAACTCTCCGCTTCAGGTTGATATCCAGCTGCTGCGCATTGACGCCCGTGAGTCACGCAACACGCCTGCTGAGCATCTGAATAACTTCTACTGTAATTTTGAAGATATTCGCGATGAGAATTTCGATGGACTGATCGTCACCGGCGCACCGCTGGGTCTGGTGGAATTTAATGACGTTGCCTACTGGCCACAGATCAGGCAGGTGCTGGAGTGGGCAAAAGATCACGTCACGTCCACCTTGTTTGTCTGTTGGGCGGTACAGGCCGCGCTGAATATCCTCTATGGCATTCCCAAGCAAACCCGCAGCGACAAACTTTCTGGCGTATACGAACACCACATTCTTCACCCGCATGCGCTGCTGACGCGTGGTTTCGATGACACTTTCCTGGCTCCGCATTCTCGCTACGCCGATTTTCCGGCACAGCTGATCCGCGATTATACCGACCTGGAAATCCTGGCCGAAACGGAAGAAGGCGATGCCTACCTGTTCGCCAGTAAAGACAAACGCATCGCGTTCGTTACCGGCCATCCTGAGTACGATCCGCATACCCTCGCGTCAGAGTATTTTCGTGACGTTGAAGCGGGTCTGAATCCGGATGTCCCGTACAACTATTTCCCGAAAAACGATCCGCAAAACACGCCTCGGGCAACCTGGCGTAGTCACGGAAATCTGCTGTTCACTAACTGGCTCAACTATTACGTCTACCAGATTACGCCGTACGATCTGCGCCACATGAATCCGACGCTGGAGTAATCGTCTGCATTAAACGATCCTAAAGCGTTTCAGCTATTCAGATCAGGCACCTTAGGGTGCCTTTTTTATTTCCGAAAACCAACTCAACATCGTGAAAAACTTTAATCCCATATAAATCATACAGTTGTGATTGGATATGAATTAAAATGGAAATTGTTTTTGATTTTGGAAAAATTATAGATAGTCTTAATTCTGCTGAGCGAAAACTAAACAACGATCTTTCGCTCGCATCGGGGGCGTGATTTTGGATCTTTGATGAGGAGCAGAACGATGACTCAACAGGCAACAACGGTCGATGGACTGACCTTTACCCAGCCGAATGGCGAGCAAGAACAGCAAGTTTTGACGGCAGAAGCGGTAGAGTTTCTGACTGAACTGGTGACTCGCTTTACGCCACAGCGTAATAAACTGCTGGCGGCACGCATTCATCAACAGCAGGAGATCGATAACGGCAAGTTGCCAGGGTTTATTTCGGAAACCGCTTCCATTCGTCATGGTGAATGGAAAATTCGCGGAATCCCTGAAGATTTACAGGATCGTCGCGTAGAGATCACCGGCCCGGTAGAGCGCAAAATGGTGATTAACGCCATGAATGCCAACGTCAAAGTATTTATGGCGGACTTCGAAGATTCCCTCGCGCCGGACTGGCAGAAAGTTATCGACGGGCAGATCAACCTGCGCGACGCCGTCAACGGCACCATCAGCTATACCAACGAAGCCGGTAAAATTTACCAGCTCAAACCGAATCCGGCGGTGCTGATCTGCCGCGTACGCGGTCTGCATTTGCCTGAAAAACACGTCACCTGGCGCGGAGAAGCCATTCCGGGCAGCCTGTTCGACTTTGCGCTGTACTTCTTCCACAACCATAAGAACCTGCTGGCGAAAGGCAGCGGCCCCTATTTCTATCTGCCGAAAACCCAGTCCTGGCAGGAAGCGGCGTGGTGGAGTGAAGTCTTCAGCTACGCAGAAGACCGCTTCAGCCTGCCGCGCGGCACCATTAAGGCCACGCTGCTGATTGAAACCCTGCCAGCCGTATTCCAGATGCATGAGATCCTCCATGCGCTGCGTGACCATATTGTGGGCCTGAACTGCGGCCGCTGGGATTACATCTTCAGCTACATCAAAACCCTGAAAAACCATGCCGACCGGGTATTGCCGGATCGTCAGGTTGTCACCATGGATAAACCCTTCCTCAGCGCCTACTCGCGCCTGCTGATTAAGACCTGCCACAAACGCGGCGCCTTTGCGATGGGCGGTATGGCGGCCTTTATCCCGAGCAAAGATGCTGAGCGTAACAACCAGGTGCTCAACAAGGTGAAAGCCGATAAAGAGCTGGAAGCCCGTAACGGCCACGACGGGACGTGGATTGCCCACCCCGGTCTGGCCGACACGGCGATGGAGGTCTTCAACCGCGTACTCGGCGACAACAAAAACCAGCTGTTTGTAACCCGTGAAGACGATGCGCCAATCGCAGAAGAACAGTTGCTCGCGCCGTGTGCGGGCGAGCGTACGGAAGAGGGCATGCGCGCCAATATTCGCGTCGCCGTGCAGTACATCGAGGCATGGATCTCCGGCAACGGCTGCGTGCCGATCTACGGTCTGATGGAAGATGCCGCCACGGCGGAAATTTCACGTACCTCCATCTGGCAGTGGATCCATCATCAAAAAACGCTCAGCAACGGCAAACCGGTCACCAAAGCCCTGTTCCGTCAGATGCTGGCCGAAGAGATGCGGGTCATCCAGGACGAATTGGGCGAGCACCGCTTCAGCAGCGGGCGTTTTAATGACGCTGCGCGCCTGATGGAGCAAATCACCACCTCTGATGACTTAATCGACTTCCTGACCCTGCCGGGCTACCGCTTCCTGGCGTAATTCACCACATAACAATATGGAGCATCTGCACATGAAAACCCGTACCCAACAGATCGAAGAGTTACAAAAAGAGTGGACCCAACCGCGCTGGGAAGGTATTCGCCGTCCGTACAGCGCAGAGGAAGTGGTGAAGTTACGCGGCTCGGTTAACCCGGAGTGTACGCTGGCGCAGAACGGCGCGGCGAAAATGTGGGATCTGCTGCACGGGGGGTCTAAAAAAGGTTATATCAACAGCCTCGGCGCACTGACTGGCGGTCAGGCATTGCAGCAGGCGAAGGCCGGCATTGAAGCTATCTATCTTTCCGGCTGGCAGGTCGCGGCGGATGCTAACCTGGCCTCCAGCATGTATCCGGATCAATCTCTTTATCCGGCGAACTCGGTGCCGTCAGTGGTAGATCGGATCAACAATACCTTCCGCCGTGCGGATCAGATCCAGTGGGCGGCGGGCATTGAGCCCCACGATCCGCGCTTTACTGATTATTTCCTGCCGATCGTCGCCGATGCGGAAGCCGGTTTCGGCGGCGTGTTGAACGCCTTTGAGCTGATGAAATCGATGATTGAGGCCGGTGCAGCGGCCGTACACTTTGAAGATCAGCTGGCGTCGGTGAAGAAGTGTGGGCATATGGGCGGGAAAGTGCTGGTGCCAACTCAGGAAGCGATCCAGAAGCTGGTTGCCGCGCGTCTGGCTGCTGACGTGCTCGGCGTGCCGACGCTGGTCATTGCCCGTACCGATGCGGACGCGGCGGACCTGATCACCTCTGACTGCGACCCGTACGACAGCGAATTCATCACCGGCGAACGCACCAGCGAAGGGTTCTATCGCACGCATGCCGGTATTGAACAGGCGATCAGCCGCGGCCTGGCGTATGCCCCTTACGCCGACCTGGTCTGGTGTGAAACATCCACGCCGGATCTGGCGCTGGCGAAGCGCTTTGCCGATGCGATTCATGCGAGATATCCGGGCAAGCTGCTGGCCTATAACTGTTCGCCGTCCTTCAACTGGCAAAAAAATCTGGACGACACGACCATCGCCAGCTTCCAGCAGCAGCTGTCGGATATGGGCTACAAGTACCAGTTCATCACCCTGGCGGGTATCCACAGCATGTGGTTCAACATGTTCGACCTGGCGCATGCCTACGCACAGGGCGAAGGCATGAAGCACTATGTTGAGAAGGTACAGCAGCCAGAATTTGCGGCGGGCAAAGAGGGTTACACCTTCGTTTCGCACCAGCAGGAGGTGGGAACCGGCTATTTCGATAATGTGACCACGATTATTCAGGGCGGGACTTCCTCCGTCACGGCATTAACGGGCTCAACGGAAGAAGCACAGTTCTGATCTTTCCCCCTCTCCCCCCCCGGGGAGAGGGTTGGGGTGAGGGGGAATATATGTCGCGTGGTCTGGAATTACTGATTGCCCAAACTATTTTGCAGGGCTTCGATGCCCAGTATGGCCGCTTTCTGGAAGTCACCTCCGGCGCGCAACAGCGTTTCGAGCACGCCGACTGGCATGCGGTTCAGCAGGCCATGAAGCAGCGTATCCATCTTTATGATCACCACGTAGGTCTGGTGGTGGAACAACTGCGCTGTATTACCGACGGTAAAAGCCCGGATGCGGAATTTTTACTGCGCGTGAAAGAGCACTACACCCATCTGTTACCCGACTACCCGCGCTTCGAGATTGCGGAGAGCTTTTTTAACTCCGTCTATTGCCGGTTATTTGACCACCGCTCATTATCTCCTGAGCGGTTATTTATCTTCAGCTCCCAGCCGGAGCGCCGCTTCCGTACCATTCCGCGTCCGCTGGCGAAAGATTTCTTTCCCGATCGCGGTTGGGAAAAGCTCCTGCACCGCGTCTTAACGGATTTGCCGCTGCGCCTGCCGTGGGAGAATAAACCCCGGGATATCGGCTATATCCACGCGTATCTCAGTGAAACCTTCGGCGAGGCGGTGCTCAGCCGCAGCCATTTGCAGGTTGCCAACGAGCTTTTCTACCGCAATAAGGCCGCCTGGCTGGTGGGTAAACTGGTTACGCCGACAGCCATCGTGCCGTTTCTGCTGCCCATTCACCGTACCGACGACGGCGAACTGTTTGTCGATACCTGCCTGACTACCAGCGCTGAGGCGAGTATCGTATTTGGCTTCGCCCGCTCCTATTTCATGGTCTACGCCCCGCTGCCCGCCGCCCTGGTGGAGTGGCTGCGCGAGATCCTGCCGGGCAAAACCACCGCCGAGCTGTATATGGCGATTGGCTGTCAGAAGCATGCCAAAACGGAGAGTTATCGGGAATACCTGCGTTATGTCACCACGGCTGATGAGCAGTTTATCGAAGCGCCGGGTATCCGCGGCATGGTGATGCTGGTCTTCACGCTGTCGGGCTTTGATCGGGTGTTTAAGGTGATTAAAGATAAATTCGCCCCGCAGAAAGAGATGACCGCAGCCCACGTCCGTGCCTGCTATCAGCTGGTAAAAGAGCACGATCGCGTCGGGCGAATGGCCGATACCCAGGAGTTTGAAAACTTTGTGCTGGATAAGCAGCAGATCGATCCGGCGCTAATGACGCTGCTCATGCAGGAAGCGCCGACGAAAATTACCGATCTTGGCGATAAGATTGCGATCAGCCATCTCTACATTGAGCGCCGTATGGTGCCGCTAAATATCTGGCTGGAACAGTCAGAGGGCCAGGCTTTACGTGATGCCATCGAAGAGTACGGCAACGCCATCCGCCAGCTCGCCGCTGCCAATATTTTCCCCGGGGATATGCTGTTTAAAAACTTCGGCGTCACCCGTCACGGGCGGGTGGTGTTCTACGATTACGATGAAATTTGCTACATGACCGAGGTGAACTTCCGCGATATCCCGCCGCCGCGCTACCCGGAAGATGAACTGTCCAGCGAGCCTTGGTACAGCGTCTCGCCGGGCGATGTGTTTCCGGAGGAGTTTCGCCACTGGCTGTGTGCGGACCCACGCATCGGGCCGTTATTTGAAGAGATGCATGCCGATCTGTTCCGCGCCAGCTACTGGCGCGGGCTGCAAGCGCGGATCAAAAACGGGCACGTGGAAGATGTCTACGCTTACCGCCGCAAGCAGCGGTTTTGCATCCGCTTTTCTCCCTCTCCCGCAGGGTAAGGGCATCATGTTTTCTCCCTCTCCCTGTGGGAGAGGGCCGGGGTGAGGGCACCAGACCGCCCTCAATCCTAGCGAATCCCACCATACGCCAGCGTCACCTCTTTTGCGGCCTTAATCACCAGCGCACCCAGCTCGGTGACGCGGTCGTCGGTCATACGTGAAATCGGCCCGGAGATGGAGATGGCGGCAAACGGCTCGCGGTGTTCGTCGAAAATACAGGACGCGAGGCAGCGCAGCCCGAGGGCATGTTCTTCGTCATCAAACGAATAGCCGCGCTTGCGGGTCAGAGCCAGATCTTCTTTCAGATGCACCGGCGACACCAGGGTGGCGTGGGTGTAGGCGTGCAGACCTTTACGGTGCAGCAGACCCGTCACCTGCTCTTCGCTAAGCTGCGAGAGAAACGCTTTCCCTGCGCCAGAGGCATGCATCGGCAGCTTGCCGCCAATCGGTGCGGACATGCGCATCAGCTGCGTACACTGCACCTGGTCGATGATAATCGCCTGATGATCGCTCTGATCCAGCACGGCCAGGTTTACCGTCTCGCCGGACTCCTCCATCAGCTTGCGCAGAATCGGGTGGACAATCGCCAGCAGGTTGCGGCTTTGCAGGAAGCTGCTGCCGACGATAAAGGCATGCGCGCCAACCGCCCAGTGACCCAGCTCGCCCACCTGACGTACGAAGCCCAGCTGCTGCATGGTGGTTAACAGGCGGTGAGTGGTGGAGTTCGGCAGTCCCGCCTGCTGCGCCAGCTCCGTCAGGGCCACGCTACCATGCGATTCGGCTATCCATTCCAGCAGCTTCAGGCCGCGCGTCAGGGATTGAACCTGTCCGCCAGGTTGTGCAGCGGTGGTTGCAGCAGGTTTTCTGCCGCGTTTAGCGGGAACGGTCGTAACCATGACGAACTCCTTTTTCTGTATCGTGGAAATCATTTTCGTTTTATTTGGTGGTTTTGCAACCGCTTTCCTGACTGATCGGAGGAGTGATTGTGAACATGTCTCATGTTACCGCTGTGTGACTTTTCGACCCTTAGAGATTATGCCAGTATGGAACGCAGCCTTTTGGCCATGTTGAACGTTGTCGGGAGCAAGTGTGAGCAGCAAAGTAGAGCAACTGCGTGCGCAGTTAAATGAACGAATTCTGGTGCTGGACGGCGGCATGGGCACCATGATCCAGGGCTATCGTCTGAGTGAAGACGATTTCCGCGGCGAGCGCTTTGCCGACTGGCCTTGTGACCTGAAAGGAAACAATGACCTGCTGGTGTTGAGCAAACCCTCTGTCATCAGGGATATCCACAACGCCTACTTCGAAGCGGGTGCGGATATTGTAGAAACCAACACCTTCAACTCGACAACCATCGCCATGGCGGATTACCAGATGGAATCCCTGTCGGCGGAGATCAACTTTGAAGCGGCGAAACTCGCCCGCGCCTGCGCCGACGAGTGGACGGCCCGCACGCCGGACAAGCCGCGCTATGTTGCTGGGGTGCTGGGTCCGACCAACCGCACCGCGTCGATTTCTCCGGACGTGAACGATCCAGCCTTCCGCAATATCACCTTTGACCAACTGGTGGCCGCGTATCGTGAGTCCACTAAAGCGCTGGTGGAAGGCGGTTCCGACCTGATCCTGATTGAAACCGTATTCGACACCCTCAACGCCAAAGCCGCAATTTACGCGGTGAAAGAGGAGTTCGAGGCGCTGGGCGTTGACCTGCCGATCATGATTTCCGGCACCATCACCGATGCCTCGGGGCGCACGCTTTCCGGCCAGACAACCGAAGCGTTTTATAACTCTCTGCGCCATGCCGAAGCGCTCTCCTTCGGCCTGAACTGCGCGCTGGGGCCGGACGAGCTGCGCCAGTACGTGCAGGAGCTTTCGCGCATCGCAGAGTGCTACGTCACCGCCCACCCGAACGCCGGTCTGCCGAACGCGTTCGGTGAGTACGATCTGGATGCCGACACCATGGCGGCGCAAATCCGCGAGTGGGCCGAATCTGGCTTCCTCAACATCGTCGGCGGCTGCTGCGGCACCACGCCGGAGCATATCGCCGCCATGAGCCGCGCCGTCGCCGGGCTTCCACCGCGCAAGCTACCCGAGCTTCCGGTAGCCTGCCGTCTGTCCGGCCTTGAGCCGTTGACCATCGGCGACGACAGCCTGTTTGTGAACGTGGGTGAACGTACCAATGTGACCGGTTCCGCTAAATTCAAGCGCCTGATCAAAGAAGAGAAGTACAGCGAAGCGCTGGACGTTGCCCGCCAGCAGGTGGAGAGCGGCGCGCAGATTATCGATATCAACATGGACGAGGGGATGCTCGACGCCGAAGCGGCGATGGTGCGTTTCCTCAACCTGATTGCCGGTGAGCCGGATATCGCCCGCGTGCCGATCATGATTGACTCTTCCAAATGGGACGTCATCGAAAAGGGGCTGAAGTGCATTCAGGGCAAAGGCATCGTTAACTCCATCTCAATGAAAGAGGGCGTCGATACCTTTATCCACCACGCGAAGCTGGTGCGTCGCTACGGGGCCGCCGTGGTGGTGATGGCCTTCGATGAAGTGGGCCAGGCCGATACCCGCGAGCGCAAGATTGAGATTTGCCGCCGGGCGTACAAAATTTTGATCGAAGAGGTGGGCTTCCCGCCGGAAGACATTATTTTCGATCCGAACATCTTTGCTGTCGCAACCGGCATTGAAGAGCACAACAACTACGCCCAGGACTTTATCGGCGCGTGTGAAGACATCAAACGCGAGCTACCGCATGCGCTAATTTCCGGCGGCGTGTCGAACGTCTCGTTCTCGTTCCGCGGCAACGACCCGGTGCGTGAGGCCATCCACGCCGTGTTCCTCTACTATGCCATCCGCAACGGGATGGACATGGGGATCGTTAACGCCGGACAGCTGGCGATTTACGACGACCTGCCCGCAGAACTACGCGACGCAGTAGAAGATGTGATCCTCAACCGTCGCGACGACGCCACCGAACGCATGCTGGATCTGGCGGAAAAATACCGCGGCAGTAAAGCTGACGAATCAGCCAACGTTCAGCAGGCCGAATGGCGTTCCTGGGATGTGAGAAAGCGTCTGGAATACTCGCTGGTAAAAGGCATTACTGAGTTCATTGAGCAGGATACCGAGGAAGCGCGTCAGCAGGCAGCCCGTCCGATTGAAGTGATCGAAGGGCCGCTGATGGACGGCATGAACGTGGTCGGCGATCTGTTCGGCGAGGGCAAAATGTTCCTGCCGCAGGTGGTGAAATCCGCCCGCGTCATGAAGCAGGCCGTGGCTTATCTTGAGCCGTTTATCGAAGCCAGCAAAGAGAAGGGCTCCAGTAACGGTAAGATGGTCATTGCCACCGTGAAGGGCGACGTGCACGACATTGGCAAAAACATTGTCGGCGTGGTACTGCAATGCAATAACTACGAAATTATCGATCTTGGCGTGATGGTCCCGGCGGATAAAATCCTCAGGACCGCTCGCGAAGTGAATGCGGATCTGATTGGTCTTTCCGGGCTGATTACGCCGTCGCTGGACGAAATGGTCAACGTGGCAAAAGAGATGGAGCGCCAGGGCTTCACTATTCCGCTGCTGATTGGCGGGGCAACCACCTCGAAAGCCCACACCGCAGTGAAAATCGAGCAGAACTACAGTGGGCCGACGGTGTATGTCCAAAACGCCTCGCGCACCGTGGGCGTGGTCTCCGCGCTGCTGTCTGACACCCAGCGCGATGACTTTGTCGCCCGCACCCGCAAAGAGTATGAAACCGTCCGCATTCAGCATGGACGTAAGAAACCGCGCACGCCGCCGGTTTCGCTTCAGGCGGCACGCGATAACGATCTGGCGTTCGACTGGTCCAGCTATACGCCGCCGGTCGCGCACCGTCTGGGCGTGCAGGACGTGACGGCCAGCATCGAAACGCTGCGTAACTACATCGACTGGACGCCGTTCTTCATGACCTGGTCGCTGGCGGGCAAATATCCGCGCATTCTTGAAGATGAGGTAGTAGGCGAAGAGGCGAAACGCCTGTTTAAAGATGCCAACGATATGCTCGACAGACTGAGCGCAGAGAAAGCCCTCAACCCGCGCGGCGTGGTGGGGCTGTTCCCGGCGAACCGCGTGGGCGACGACATAGAAATCTACCGCGATGAAACCCGCACCCATGTGCTGGCCGTGAGCCACCATCTGCGCCAGCAAACCGAGAAAGTGGGCTTTGCCAACTACTGCCTGGCGGATTTCGTCGCGCCGAAACTCTCCGGTAAAGCCGACTATATCGGTGCCTTTGCGGTGACCGGCGGTCTGGAAGAAGACGCGCTGGCGGGCGCGTACGACGCACAGCACGATGATTACAACAAAATCATGGTGAAAGCGATTGCCGATCGCCTGGCGGAAGCCTTTGCCGAGTATCTGCATGAGCGCGTACGTAAGGTGCACTGGGGCTACGCGGCGAATGAGAATCTCAGCAACGAGGAGCTGATCCGCGAAAACTACCAGGGCATTCGTCCGGCGCCGGGGTATCCGGCCTGCCCGGAACACACCGAGAAGGGCACTATCTGGAAACTGCTCGACGTGGAAGCGCATACCGGCATGAAACTTACCGAGTCGTTCGCCATGTGGCCGGGCGCGTCCGTTTCCGGCTGGTATTTCAGCCACCCGGACAGCAAGTATTTCGCCGTGGCACAGCTTCAGCGGGATCAGATTGAAGACTACGCCCTGCGAAAAGGCATGAGCGTGTCTGAGGTGGAACGCTGGCTGGCGCCGAATTTAGGCTACGACGCAGACTAACGTCACTTTTCCTTACAACAAACAGGGCACCGCTATGGTGCCTTGTCTCTTTCTTACGTTTAAACCCTTATACTGAACCTAAGGAAAATGAATAACGATAAGGAGGAAAACCCACTGTGTTGACGTTGTTACACCTGCTCTCCGCAGTCGCACTGCTGGTATGGGGCACCCATATCGTTCGTACCGGCGTGATGCGCGTGTTTGGCGCACGTTTACGTACCGTTCTCAGCGGCAGCGTTGAGAAGAAGCCGCTCGCCTTCTGTGCGGGTATTGGCGTCACGGCGCTGGTGCAAAGCAGCAACGCCACCACCATGCTCGTCACCTCGTTCGTGGCGCAGGATCTGGTGGCGCTCGCCCCGGCGCTGGTGATTGTCCTGGGCGCCGACGTCGGTACCGCGCTGATGGCACGTATCCTGACCTTCGATCTCTCCTGGCTGTCGCCGCTGCTGATTTTTATTGGCGTCATTTTCTTCCTCGGTCGTAAGCAAAGCCGTGCCGGGCAGCTTGGCCGCGTCGGTATTGGCCTCGGGCTGATCCTGCTGGCGCTGGAGCTGATTGTGCAGGCAGTTACGCCGATTACCCAGGCCAACGGTGTGCAGGTCATTTTCGCCTCGTTAACCGGCGATATTATGCTGGATGCGCTGATCGGCGCGGTGTTTGCCATTGTCAGCTACTCCAGCCTGGCGGCCGTGTTGCTGACGGCCACGCTAACCGCTGCGGGCGCGATCTCTTTCCCGGTGGCGCTATGCCTGGTCATCGGTGCGAATCTTGGCTCTGGCCTGCTGGCGATGCTTAACAACAGCGCAGCCAATGCTGCCGCCCGCCGGGTGGCGCTGGGGAGTTTGCTCTTCAAGCTGGTGGGTAGCCTGATCATTCTGCCGTTTGTGCACCCGCTGGCGAACCTGATGGACAACCTCTCTCTGCCGAAAGCGGAGCTGGTGATCTACTTTCACGTCTTCTACAACCTGGTGCGCTGTCTGGCGATGGTGCCGTTTGCCGCGCCGATGGCCCGCTTCTGCGAGCGGCTTATTCGTGATGAACCGGAGCTGGACGCGCGCCTTAAACCGAAGCATCTGGACACCTCGGTGCTGGACACGCCCGCGCTGGCTATCGCCAATGCCGCCCGCGAAACGCTGCGCATGGGTGACGCGATGGAAACCATGCTGGAAGGGTTGCAAAAGGTGATGCACGGCGAGCCGCGCGAAGAAAAAGAGCTGCGCAGGCTGGCGGACGATATCAACGTGCTGTATACCGCCATCAAGCTCTATCTGGCGCGGATCCCGCAGGACGAGCTGGCGGAAGAGGAGTCGCGCCGCTGGGCGGAAATCATTGAGATGTCGCTTAACCTGGAGCAGGCTTCGGATATTGTCGAGCGTATGGGCAGTGAAATCGCAGACAAATCCCTGGCCGCACGTCGGGCGTTTTCTGTCGAAGGGCTGAAGGAGCTGGAAGCGCTCCACGAACAGCTGGTCAGCAACCTGAAGCTGGCGATGTCGGTCTTCTTCTCCAGCGACGTGCCGAGCGCGCGCCGCCTGCGCCGCAACAAGCACCGTTTCCGCATCCTCAACCGGCGCTACTCGCACGCCCACGTTGAGCGTCTGCACCAGCAGAACGTGCAGAGTATCGAAACCAGCTCGCTCCACCTGGGGCTGCTGGGCGATATGAAACGTCTCAACTCGTTGTTCTGTGCGGTGGCATACAGCGTGATGGAGCAGCCGGATGAAGACGATGAGCGGGATGAGTATTAATCTCTGAAAGCGCCTCGCAAAACGGTTTTGTGAGGCGTGACTCCCCATAAAGCAATTTATTCTTCAACCCTTACATTTTTAAGGGAATAGGAAGTGCTCATTTATTACGCTACACTTCGCCAGTTCATGCGCATTCCAATGGGGGTTCTCATGCGCGGTGCTAATAGTATTAAAAAATCAGTGAATGTTTCCCTGTCGCCGGACATCCTTGAAGAGGCGCGAAGGCTTAAACTTAACCTTTCTGCCGTGCTAACGGCGGCTTTGCAGGAGCTATTTCGTGAACATCGGCGCGCAGAGTGGCTTGAAGAAAATAAAGCTTCTATTGACGCCATTAACCAGTGGGTTGATGAAAACGGCTCCTTTAGTGACTTTCAGAGGTCGTTCTGATGAAGCATGTACTGGTCGCTCCCGCCGTTGAGGTCGCGGGAAAACCCTGCGTGGTGATGATGCACATGATGGCAGGCATATCGCTAAAAGAGTTAGGTGAACGCGTTGCCGATCTTACTAACAGCAGTGCTTCATTGCGGGATGCACTCGATTTTCTGATCAGCGGTTACTAGGACTTTTTTGTCAGGCGCAAGGTAAGGTATATTTCGCCCTTCACAGGAGAAACTATGCTGCCAACTCAATCAACCCGATTAAACAAATACATTAGCGAGAGCGGGATCTGCTCACGTCGCGAGGCTGACCGTTACATTGAACAGGGTAACGTGTTTCTTAACGGCAAACGCGCCACCATTGGCGATCAGGTGGTACCTGGCGATGTGGTGAAAGTGAATGGTCAGGTCATCGAACCGCGTGATGCCGAAGACCTGGTGTTTATCGCGTTGAACAAACCGGTTGGGATTGTCAGCACCACGGAAGATGGCGAGCGGGACAACATTGTTGATTTCGTGAACCACAGCAGCCGCATTTTCCCGATTGGCCGTCTGGATAAAGACTCTCAGGGGCTGATTTTCCTCACCAACCACGGCGATCTGGTCAACAAAATTCTGCGTGCCGGTAACGACCACGAGAAAGAGTACATCGTGACGGTGAACAAGCCGGTGACGGACGAGTTTATCCGCGGAATGGGCGCTGGCGTGCCGATTCTGGGCACCGTGACGAAGAAGTGTAAAGTCAAAAAAGAAGCACCGTTCGCGTTCCGCATCACGCTGGTTCAGGGCCTGAACCGCCAGATCCGCCGCATGTGCGAGTACTTCGGTTATGAAGTGACGAAGCTGGAACGCACGCGCATCATGAACGTCAGCCTGTCTGGCATCCCGCTGGGCGAGTGGCGTGACTTAACGGATGATGAGCTGATCGAGCTGTTCAAACTTATCGAGAACTCCTCGTCCGAAGCGAAGCCGAAAGCTAAAGCCAAACCGAAAACGCAGGCAATTAAGCGTCCGGTGGTGAAGGCACCGCAGGCGGAAGAGAAAGGGCGAGGCAAGCCGGGCAACGGAAAACGCTTTACCCAGCCGGGGCGCAAAAAGAAAGGGCGCTGATTAGCGCCTTCCACGGGTTGATGTGCTGGCGGACCAGGAAAAAGTCGCCTCTGCGTCGGGTTTATACGCCTGCTCTTTTTTCAGCTTGCGGGCTTTTTTCGCCGCGGCATCACGCTGCGCCATCAGCTTATCGATGTACTCTTTTTTAACCTGATTGGTTTCGGCGTTCGTCAGCGTGCGGCCATGCGCGATGCGGGCGCGGTCGAGAAGCGTTTTAAGTTCGCGCTGCTCGGCTTCGGTCATGTCTTTCTGGGTCAAACGTGGTGTAGCCATTGCTGAAGCCTCCTGATGGGGAGGCTTCAGTGTAAAGCAAGCCGGCTCAATTAACCCTGTTTCACCGCATCTTTTTTCGGTTGGTCATCAATCGGCTTACCGGACCAGTACCCTGCTAACAGCGAACCGGACAGGTTGTGCCAGACGGAGAACAGCGCTCCCGGTAGCGCCGCCAGCGGTGAGAAGTAAATTTTACCCAGCGCCGCCGCCAGGCCAGAGTTCTGCATCCCCACTTCGATCGCCAGCGTGCGGCAGGTGGATTCGTCGAAACCAAACAGCTTTCCACCCCAGTATCCGCCCAGCAGACCAATGGTGTTATGCAGCACAACCGCGACGATCACTACAAAGCCCACCGAAGCAATGTGCGATGCGGAACCGGCTACCACGGCGCTGATAATGGCAAGTATGCAGACCATCGAAAACGCGGGCAGATACGGCTCAACCGCTTTCACCACCCGCGGGAAGAGATGGTGGATCACCAGTCCCAGCGCAATCGGGATCACCACGATTTGCAGAATGCTGAGCAGCATGCCCATCACATCCACCTGGATATGCGCGTCCACGTACAGGCGGGTTAACAGCGGCGTGGCAATCACGCCCACCAGCGTGGAAACGGAAGAGATAGTGACGGAGAGCGCCACGTCGCCTTTCGCCAGATAGATCATGACGTTAGATGCCGTGCCGCTGGCGACGCTCCCCACCAGCACCATCCCGGCGGAAAGGTCGGGCGGCATCTTAAAGGCCATCGCCAGCAGCCAGGCCGCGAGCGGCATCACCAGGTAGTGCAGGAAAATCCCTGCGGCAACCGGTGCCGGGCGAGACAGCACGCGTTTGAAATCGTCAATTTTTAGATGCACGCCCATGCCGAACATAATCAGCATCAGTAGCGTGGTGACCCACGGACCAATGCCCGTGAACGTGGTGGGAGTGTAATACGCGAGTACGGAGAGCAGCAGCGCCCATAACGGGAACAGCCGGGTGATAGCGGAGAGCATAGTGAATTCCTTGCAGTATTGTCGTGTTGTTTTGTTATAAAAAAGCCGGGTCTGTGCCCGGCTTATGGATAATGTTTATCGTGCTAACGAATTTTATTCAAACAAATTCTGATGAAGTTTCTGCACAACCTGCTCGGCCTGATCGGCAGGGACCAGGAAGCAGAGGTTGTAGCTGGAGGCGCCGTAGCAAATCATGCGGATGCTGAACGGGTCGAGCACGCCGAACACCTCTTTGCCCACGCCGCACGCGCGCGACAGCTTATTACCGATGATGGCAACCAGCGCCAGATCTTCTTCCACCTCCACGCGGCACAGCTCGGAAAGCTCAATAAGCAGCGACTGCGTCAGCAGGGTGTCGCCGGTAGAGGTGGAGCCGGTGGTGTCGAGCGTCAGCGCAATGCTGACTTCTGACGTGGTGATCAGGTCCACGGAGATATTGTGGCGCGCCAGGATGCCAAACACTTCCGCCAGGAATCCGCGGGAGTGCAGCATATTATGGCTGTGCAGGGTAACCAGCGTCTGCTTACGACGCAGGGCCAGCGCGCGGAACAGCGGCGGGTTCTCGGTTTTCTTGCAGACCAGCGTCCCGCCCGCCTTTGGATCTTTACTGGAGCCAACGAAGACCGGAATGTCGCTGCGCACGGCGGGCAGCAGCGTGGCCGGATGCAGCACTTTCGCGCCGAAGGTGGCCATTTCAGCCGCTTCTTCAAAGGCGATCACGTCAATGCGTTTTGCCGCAGAGACCACGCGCGGGTCGGTGGTGTAAATGCCCGGCACGTCCGTCCAGATATCCACGCGGGTGGCATGCAGGGCTTCACCCAGCAGGGCGGCGGTATAGTCGCTGCCGCCACGGCCCAGCGTGGTTGTGCGCCCTTTGGCTTCGCTGCCGATAAAGCCCTGGGTGATCACTATGCCTTCATCCAGACGCGGGGCAAGCTGCTGGTTAGTGAGCTCTGCCAAAGCTTCAACGTCCGGCTCGGCGCGGCCAAAGCGGTCGCTGGTGCGCATTACTTTACGCACGTCGAACCACTGCGCCTGAATATTGCGCTCGCGCATGATCTCAACGAACAGCAGGGTGGACATCAGTTCGCCGTGGCTGACCAGTTCGTCGGTTAGGGCGGTAGAGGTTGCCAGTGAAGCGGCTTCTGCCAGGGTAGTGATATTTTCCAGCAGGCGTTCCACTTCCTCACGAATGACGTTCGGGTTTTGCAGACGCTCAAGGATGTCGAACTGAATTTTGCGCAGTGCATCCAGCTTCACGAAACGCTCGGTCGCTTCCAGTCCTTCAGACAAAGAAACCAGCAGGTTCGTCACGCCGGCTGAGGCGGAGAGCACCACCAGGCGGGTATTCGGATCGGCCAGCACCACATCGGCGCTGCGGTTCATGGCAGCGTAGTCTGCCACACTGGTGCCGCCAAACTTGGCGACCACAAAACTCGTCATAACAACCTCGTGTCAGGGAATGAATAGAGCGACCTTGGCACAAGAATGAAGCGAGAACAGGTGCAGGCGCAAAATACGGCCCTATAAATAAAATGCGGGGGAGGTCCTGTCAATGCTGGGATTATGCGGATTTTTCATGGGGGGGTACCCCTCAGAAACAGGACTTATAACAGGCCCATATTTTATGCTCCTTTTTACCCCTTTTTGACCAACATTTCGCCACGCCGGAAGGGCGCGACAGCAGCTATACTTTTCGGGTCTTTTCACCTGCGTTTGATGCAGACCAGGGCAATGGCATAAAAACCATCACAATTTTTATTTGCAGGCGCTACAATCGACCGCAGTCACAATTCTCAAATCAGAAGAGTATTGCTATGAAAAACATCAACCCAACGCAGACCGCTGCATGGCAGGCACTACAGAAACATTTTGATGAAATGAAAGACGTCACTATCGCGGATCTGTTCGCGAAAGATGCCGATCGTTTCAGCAAGTTTTCCGCCACCTTCGATGACCTGATGCTGGTGGATTTCTCCAAGAACCGTATCACCGAAGAGACGCTGGCGAAGCTGCAAGATCTGGCGAAAGAGACTGAGCTGGCAGATGCCATCAAATCCATGTTCTCCGGTGAGAAGATCAACCGCACCGAAGACCGTGCCGTGCTGCACGTGGCGCTGCGCAACCGTAGCAATACTCCAATTATCGTTGACGGCAAAGATGTGATGCCGGAAGTGAACGCGGTGCTGGAAAAGATGAAAACCTTCTCTGAAGCGATCATCTCAGGTCAGTGGAAAGGCTACACCGGGAAAGCGATCACCGACGTCGTAAACATCGGTATCGGCGGCTCTGACCTCGGCCCGTTTATGGTGACCGAGGCGCTGCGCCCGTACAAAAACCATCTCAACATGCACTTCGTGTCCAACGTCGATGGGACTCACATCGCTGAAGTGCTGAAAAAGGTGAACCCGGAAACCACGCTGTTCCTGGTGGCGTCTAAAACCTTCACCACTCAGGAAACCATGACCAACGCCCACAGCGCGCGCGACTGGTTCCTGAAAACCGCGGGCGACGAAAAGCACGTGGCGAAACACTTCGCGGCGCTGTCCACCAACGGTAAAGCGGTGGGTGAGTTCGGTATTGATACTGCGAACATGTTTGAATTCTGGGACTGGGTGGGTGGCCGCTACTCACTGTGGTCTGCGATCGGTCTGTCCATCATCCTGTCCGTCGGCTTCGACAACTTCGTTGAGCTGCTCTCCGGCGCGCACGCGATGGACAAACACTTCTCCACCACCGCGCCTGAGAAAAACCTGCCGGTGCTGCTGGCGCTGATCGGGATCTGGTACAACAACTTCTTCGGCGCTGAAACCGAAGCGATTCTGCCGTACGACCAGTATATGCATCGCTTTGCGGCCTACTTCCAGCAGGGCAACATGGAATCCAACGGCAAGTACGTTGACCGTAACGGTAACGCGGTGGATTATCAGACTGGCCCAATCATCTGGGGCGAGCCGGGCACCAACGGTCAGCACGCGTTCTACCAGCTGATCCATCAGGGCACCAAAATGGTACCGTGCGATTTCATCGCCCCGGCGATTACGCACAACCCGCTTTCCGACCACCATCCGAAGCTGCTGTCTAACTTCTTCGCCCAGACCGAAGCGCTGGCGTTCGGTAAATCCCGCGAGGTGGTTGAGCAGGAGTACCGTGACCAGGGTAAAGATCCGGCAACCCTGGAACACGTTGTGCCGTTCAAAGTGTTCGAAGGCAACCGTCCAACTAACTCCATTCTGCTGCGTGAAATTACGCCGTTCAGCCTGGGCGCGCTGATTGCCCTCTACGAGCACAAGATCTTCACTCAGGGCGCTATTCTGAACATCTTCACCTTTGACCAGTGGGGCGTTGAGCTGGGCAAACAGCTGGCAAACCGCATTCTGCCAGAGCTGGGTGACGATAAAGCAATCGACAGCCACGACAGCTCCACCAATGGTCTGATTAACCGTTATAAAGCATGGCGTGCGTAATAAATATGTCATGAACAATGCCGGCGATATGCCGGCATTTTTTTATCGGATAATTCCTGATGTCTGTTAGTTATCTCAAATTCTGAATCTGAGTTTAATCCGAAAAACACGGTTACCCCGTTAATTGCTGAGGGTTATTTTAAGAAAATACGGAGTGATACTTTAATGGGTTTATATTATAACTGTTTGATAATGAATGGTTATCTATTTCAATAATTATTTT
>NZ_JADBPZ010000040.1:0-18862 GCF_014893445.1 Enterobacter cloacae complex sp. P29RS
ATTTTTATTAATATATTCAAGTCACCCTGCCGAACACCTACTCATCAAAATGATGAACAATTATTATCATTCACTATTAAATAATCATATTGACTTAAAGATCGTTTAAGTATTTCTAACGCCTAACGGCTTCTCACAACCATTACTCATCACTTAGAATCCTTTTCCCGAAGCATCTGTTCGGAACGAACATAAGCCTTGCTTATGTTCACTTTTCTAGCATTTAAATATGGATATAAAAAATGTCTTTTAATAAATTAGGTCTGGCAACTGTAGTAGCAATGGTTCTGAGTGCGGGTTCTGCAATGGCAGCTGATATTCCTTCAGATACAGGCACTATTACTTTCCACGGTATGGTTTCTAATAACACCTGTAAAGTATCCCTGGATCAGAAGATTGACCAGGATGGTAATGATTTTGACGTTAACCTGGATACCGTGTTTGTAAAAGACTTCGCTAATGCGCTGGGTACCACCAGCACCCTGGGAGAAAAGAAATTCTCCCTCACCCTGACAGGTTGTGATTCTGCTACCGTCAACCAGGCATCTGCTCAGTTTGATTCCTGGGCGGGTTCTTCTTCAACTTCCGGCGGTCTGCTGGTTCCACCATCAAATACTCAAGGCGCCGCTAAAAACGTCAATCTGGTACTGTCAAACGATGGCAACTCCGCTACCGATCAGATCAAACTGGATCAGACCAACAATACCCAGAAAGCAACGATTGATACCACAGGCGCAGGCGCACTTTACTACCGTGTAGCGTATACCCAGGGTCAGAACTGGGATGCGGCCAACAACCCAGTGTCAGCTGGTGTGGTTCAGGCACAAGCTGCATTCACCATGATCTACGAGTAATTTTAAGCGCATAAATAAAATGCTCATATTATCCCCTGACGTACGTCAGGGGACTATTGATATCATTCCAACAGGAAGTGGAAAAATGTTAAGCACATCATTTTATAAAGGATTTAAAGCTGCCTGCTTTACAGCTGCTGCTGTCGCGTCATTCCAGGCAAGCGCAGATATCGTTATTTCGGGAACACGTATTGTTTATCAGCAGTCGCAAAAAGATGTCATCGTTTCTTTAGACAACCGTGGCAAAAAGCCACTATTAGTTCAATCATGGCTCGATGACGGTCGCGATGACACCAACCCACAGGAATTAAAACTACCGTTTATTATTACTCCACCAGTATCCCGAATTGATCCGCAAAAAGGTCAATCCGTTCGGATCTCGTACCTGGGTGGTTCATTGCCGCAAGATCGCGAATCCCTATTCTGGTTCAATGTGCTCGAGATTCCACCGAAGTCAAAAGTGAAAGACGGTGAAAATCCTAACCAGCTCCAGCTGGCATTCCGCACACGTATTAAACTCTTTTTCCGACCTGACGGCCTGAAAGGTACGCCAGGAGATGCAGCAGCCAAAGTAACGTGGTCACAACAAAAACAAGGTAATACGCTAAACCTGATCGCACACAATGATTCCCCTTACAACGTTTCTATTTCAAATGTAAAGCTGAAATCAGCAAATAAAGAGTACCAGGTTGAGCATAAATCTATTTTACCGTTTAGTACTCAAATTATGCAGGTAAAAGGTTTAGGTAGTACTGCCACCGGCACTGTTGCTTACGAAACCATTAATGACAATGGCGGCTCTGATACTTTTGAAAGCAAAGTAAATTAATAACCGCACCACCGCCACATTATAAATATAACACGTATGAATGATTCATAGCATTCATACGACGACTTGTCTGGATGAAGCATGCTATTTCAACGATCAATTTTATGTCTCGCAATCTGTGCAGCATTTCCTCTGCATGCCAGCGAGACTGAAAAAAAAGCTGTAGACACCTCATCCGAAACAGAATCGGCCATTGAATTTAATGACCAGTTCCTTATCGATAATGGTGGAGGTATCAATGTCGATCGTTATGCTTATGGCAACCCAGTTCTGCCAGGTACTTACCGTGTAAAAGTGAATTTGAATGGCAATTCAAAATCCACGGTCGAGATGACATTCATTGATAACAAAACGCCACGTGCCTCAGCATGTCTGACTAAACTCACGCTGACACAGGCAGGCGTTGATACCAGCATATTAGGCGATGATGTCAAAAACGACGAAACGTCTTGCGTAGATATCAAAAAATATTATCCCGGTGCTTCTGAAAATTTTGATAGTAGCAAGCAGGAAATGGATCTTAACTTCCCGCAAATCTACGTGCTTAAGCTTCCAGCAGGGTATGTCGATCCTTCATTATGGGATAATGGTGTTCCGGCCGGATTACTCTCATACGATCTTAATACCTGGCACAGCGAGTCAAACGGCACCAATTCAGATACCGCTTATGCGGGCTTGCATTATGGCCTGAACGTGGGGCCGTGGCGTTTACGTTCTCGCGGCAGTCTGAACTGGGACAGCGATAATGGCACACATTATTCCAGCCAGGATATCTACCTCCAGCGAGACATCACACCACTTAACGCACAGATGGTAATGGGTGATTCCTACACACGCGGTGATGTCTTTGACTCGGTGAGCCTGCGTGGTGCGCGTATGTATAACGATGACCGCATGCTCCCGGAAGGCACCTCTGGCTACGCGCCAGTAATTCGTGGTGTGGCAAACAGTAACGCCAAAGTTAGCGTAACGCAAAGCGGCAATAAAATTTATGAAACCACCGTTCCACCCGGTGCTTTCGAGATCAATGACCTCAGTACAACAGGCTATGGCAATGATTTGATTGTCACTGTAGAGGAAGCCGATGGAAGTAAACGGACGTTTACCGTTCCGTTCTCCTCAGTTACACAAATGCTCCGCCCAGGCTCCAGCCGCTGGGATGTGGGTTTAGGTGAGCTGAATGATGATTCAGTGCATGATAAGCCAAACGTTGGCTACGCAACTTACGCGTATGGTCTGAATAATACCTTTACCGGTTACGTGGGTGCGCAATATACGGATATGGATTTCTACGCCGGCCTGCTTGGTCTGGCTATGAATACCCGTATTGGTGCATTCGCATTAGATGTTACCGGGTCCTATGCCGATATCGACGGGCTGGACACGCTTAAAGGGCAAAGTTATCGGCTGACCTACAGCAAAATGCTTGAAGCCACTAACACATCTCTTAACGTGGCAGCTTATCGCTTCTCTACAGAAGATTATCTCAGCCTTAACGATGCCGCCTCATTGCAGGACAGTATTCATCACGAGGAATATGGCAATCGATCTTATGACAGCAATGCCGAGCTTTATGCTGATTATCAGCGTACCAAAAACCAGATACAGGTCAGCCTGAATCAGCCATTGAATGTTAACGGTGATGAATACGGCTCACTCTATATTAGCGGCACCTGGCAGGATTACTGGAATGACTCTAGCTCCACTTCCGACTACAGCGTGGGTTACAACAATAGTTTTGCTTACGGTAGCTATAGCGTTTCTGTGCAACGCACGTACAACGAAACAGGGGAAAAGGATGACAGCGTTTATTTAAACGTCAGTATTCCATTCAGCATATTCAATAAAGATAGCGCGCAGTCAGGCGGATTCAATAATGTCAACATGAGCCTGCGCACTGATTTAAAAGGCGGTACCAGTTTTAACTCTACGGCAAGCGGCAACTCCAAAAACAGTGAAGTGAGCTATTCCGTTAGCGCCTCATCAAGCGGGGGCAACTACGGCAACCTGAACCAGGTCAGTGGCTATAGCTCATGGAACAGTCCTTACGGGCCGCTCGGTGTCTCAGCGTCCTTTGGCGATGACAATAGTAAACAGTATTCCGCGAGTTATAACGGCGGAATGGTTGTTCACTCGGGTGGCGTTGTATTTACATCCGGCAGTATCGGCGAAACGGATTCACTTGCGCTGGTAAAAGCAAGTGGCGCAACGGGTGCTCGGCTGGGTTACGGCCAAAGCCGCATTAACAGTTCCGGGTACGGGATTATGCCGTATATGTCAGCCTACAGAGAAAACCGAGTATCGCTCGATATTAGTACTCTCGAAGCAGACGTTGAAATCAAAAATACCAGCGCAGTTGCCGTACCTCGCAATGGCTCCGTTGTATTAGTGAATTTTGAAACGGATGAAGGTCGTTCGCTTGTTCTGGAATTACAACGTTCTGATAACGGCTTTATTCCGTTAGGTGCAGACGTTCTGAATGAGAAAAACGAATCTATCGGAACGGTAGGCCAGGCAGGACAAGCTTATGTACGCGGTGTGGAAGACAAAGGCGCTCTCCGGGTGGTATGGGGAAGCGATGGATCCAGCTCTTGCACGGTGCATTATCAGATTCCTGAAAATGCGAAGAAAGCAGGCTTAACCACGATTCTGAGTAATCAACAGTGCCAAATGTAATGATGTTAAAACAGGGAATCACACCCATGGGAAATAATATGAAGAAAAATCATTGCGGTTATTCATTAATCGCATTAGCAATGTTAGCGATGTCAGGTTCTGCTGCGGCAGCCGATCTCAATGTTAACTTCACTGCCAATATCCGCGAAACCACCTGCGATATGAAACTGGTCGGCGGTACGGGTTCAGATACGCAGCAAACGCTGACTATCGGTAATAACGGTCAGGTACGTTTAGATGATGTCAAAGCCGGAACGGCAAATGCCAATTTCAAAATTGTGCTCGTTGAATGCCCGGCGTCGCTGACCTCGTTAAAAACAACCGTAAAAGGAACCAAATCAGGTTATTTAGCTAGCGGCCTTGTTAACCAGATTGCAAAAACTAACGGTGGCGCTGATTACTCTGCGGCTGAAATCGCCAGAGCCGATGCACCAAATACTCCTTTTATCATTAACTCAACCCTGGATTCAGAGCGCCTGGTCTGGAGTCCGACAGAAATCCAGAATAAGGAAGTTGCTCTGGTGGCCACCTTACGTGAAACAAAAGAAAACAGCATGACCATTGGTGATTTTCAGGCCGTGGCGACCTTTGAATTTAGCTACGAGTGATTAGTGCAGGAAAACGGAGCAACATTATGAAATTCAATTCTACTTTTATCGCCCTGTCCGTTTCTGCTCTTCTGTTCTCGGGAATGGCAAGCGCAGCAATTACAGGCACCCCTAGTGTCGAATTAACGATTAAATCAAAAATTGTATCAGGCACATGTACCGCAAAAGTACTTAACGATGCAGGCACAGCCTCCACTGAAATTGCGTTCGGCGACGTATACAAATCCGATCTGGTGAACAAAACCCGTGTCGAGCCGCTCAAGATTAGTTTCACCAACTGTTCTGGAGTAACCAAGGCAACGGTGTCCGCTGCGAAAGGCGCTGGTGGTGAATGCAGTGGCGTCAACAAGACGGGTGATTCTTACTCTGGCGGCTTAGCAACGGGCTTTGAGATCTGGTCGGGTATTGTCGATACTGGCGAGCTTATGAGCTGTAACACGCCTCCGGCTGCTAAGGATGTCACCATTACTGATGGTACCGGTGAATTCCCGATGAATTCCCGTATCGTTATCGGGCAAGGCCAAACCATTGCTGATGTAGGCGCGGGGGCGGTTACTGCGCCAGTCACGTTTACTATCGCTTATCCATAATACCAGGAACCAGTATGCAACAATCACCGTTTATTTTATACCAGCCCGGTCTTGTGTTGCTTATGGGCTTGGCTGGTGGCATCTTGCCTGGCGTAAGCCAGGCAAGCTCAGGATTAGACGTAAATATTACCGCTAACATTGTTAATAGCACCTGTAAGATGACCGTGGAAAATGACGGCGAAATTTATCTCCCCAATGCGATGCGCAGTTGGTTTTATAACCCGGATGGTAGCGATCGTTTTACTGCAACCGATGATGCAGGCGGTACGCCTTTTAAGATCCATGTAGATGATTGCTATGGAGACAGCGGTACGGCTAAAAAGCTGAGTTTTAGCTTTTCGCCGCAGTCGGGTTTCTGGCCAGGACAAAATCAGGTTTTCAAAAGTGATGATACCGCCGCAGGCGCGGCAAAAAATGTCGGCGTCGTCGTTTTCTCTGAAAAATATAAAAAGAATGTTTTAAACAACGACGGCACGTCAAAAATCACTTATGACGTAAGCGGTCAGGATACTGCATTTTTAACGGATTATCAGTTCTATGCCCGATATCAAAATATTGGCGTAGTGGCTGGTGGTGTCGTTACCAGTAAAGTATTGGTTGACGTCACTTACGAATAATAATCAGAACAGGAAAAAGGATGAGAATGTTCAACTTTATAAGACAGGGTTTCAACGTGAAAGGCACAATGGCGTTTGCCATGGCGAGCGCGTTATTAACCCTCAGCCACTCCTGCTGGGCAGATGAGTGCCGCATGAATAATGGAAAAGGCGGCACAACCACGCTGATCAATTCTGACTACTCAGGTGGCACCGTACGTCTTCCCCCTCCGGGTAATTATGCCAGTACTCTTTTTAACGTTAACCTGACACCAGGCATTCAGGCCGAATGTGGTATGGGGGACGATGGTTTTAACCTCGTGTCACAAACAAACCCGACCTTGCTGATGGGGAGCAGTTATGGCAGGGCTATGTTTGAAACAAATATTCCGGGGATTTATTATTCCGTAAGGGTGCACACCGCAGAAAGCACTGGAGGCATGGGTGGTTACTTCGCTATGAATACTACTGGCTGGACTACCGTTGCATCCTCAGGTAAGTCTGACCCCTGGGATAGAAAATGGATAAACACCTCAGTTCAAATTTATATTGATGAAGGTTACAGAGGCAACCCGAACAAAGAAACCGCAATCAGACCCAAACCCGGCACTCTGGGTAAAATGGCTATTGGTAATCCAGATGATACTAACAACCAACCATGGACATTTGTGGTCAACGAGGACTCATTCCAGATCCCGATCGTTCTTCCAACCTGCGACATGGCCATGCTATCGGATGGTACTAATAATGTTAACCTGGGGGAATATTATGTTTCAGACATTAAAAACAATCGGGTTAAGGATATCCCTTTTTCAATTAGCTTAAGTAATTGTACCGGTGTGGCAAATATCACAACCAAACTCACCACCTCAAAGCTAACCGGAAAAAATAATGATCTTCTTGGTAATACGCTTTCGTCCGAAGCTGAGGGCGCAGGCGTGAGAATCATGTATAACGGAACCTCTCAACTTCTGCCGAATAATCCTGACTCATCCTATGTCATAACGGATTATCAAACCCCTGAATCCAAGCAAATTAATTATGTTGCTCAACTGGTAGCAAACGGAAACACAGTGAAACCGGGGTCGTTTAAAGCCACCGGTGTATTCACCCTTTCATACGACTAACCGCTATCCCTGCGGCTGATTACTGATCAGCCGCGACATCGTCTCCAGTGAGTCCGTTCTTAATATATACAAACGCTTCAACAGGAACGGATTATCCCCCGGCTTCACCTTCCCCTTCATCGTCGTCACTGCCAGATGAAAACCAGCGTCATTCGCTGCCTTTATCGCTTTATTGTCATAGCCGCCAAACGGATACGAAACATACAACACGCGCGGGTTGAACTGCGCCAGTGCACGACGTGAGCGTTCAAAATCAAACAGGATCACGTGATAGCTACGGCTCAACAGGATGGGGTGTTTATAGCCATCCACGCGATGCAGGAAATGAGTGTGAGACTGAATGTCGAACACATCCTGGATGCCCTTAATTTCCTGAACGCTCATAAACTGCAGCGATTTTGGATCCCACTTCTGCGGGTGGCCTTTGATTCGGGATGAAATAATAAACGCCGTCGCGTTGAAGCCATATTCTTTCAGAACAGGGTACGCGTAACGACTCACCGATTTGAGACCATCATCAAAAGTGATCACCACCGCTTTCGCGGGCAGGTTCATCTTGTTACGCACGTACCCTTCAAGCTGGTACATCGTCAGCGTGGTATAGCCCTGATCGCGTAACCAGGCCATCTGATTATTAAACGCACGTACGCTGGTCGTCGTGGAGGTATGTCGAAAACGGGTGTTCTCTTCATCACGCAAAATATGATGGTAGGTCAGAACCGGTAGCCCGTTATCTTCCTGCGCATCCAGGCTGCTTGCCCATGCCAGACGATTACCGATACGGATCTGGAACCAGGTCTGGTTCAGGCGGTCTTTCAGCTTATTCAGAATCGGATAGCGAAGATTAGCGCTTAAGGTGCCAAAGGGCGCGCTTCCGCTGCTGGGGGCGTTATACACCGGCGTGTCTTTCCAGGTAATGAGGTTTTGATTACTGAGCGGCTTGTTCAAGTCACCCAGGCTATCCTCAACGCGTTGTTTGCCCTGCACTTTTTCAAGGTGGTCTTTATCAATAAACCCCGTACCGAATCCGAAACGAAATTCATAGTAATCCGCCGCGGCCGGAAAGACAGCGAGGATCTGCCCGGCGCGGACATTCCCCACATTCACAACGGCATTTCCCACCTGCGCCCAGATGGCCGCATCTTCGGTGGTTTGCATATATTGGGCAGGAAGGCCTTGCTGACTGGTCAGGCTGGCAGACGCACCACCGGAAACCACGAGCAGAAGGATAAAGATAACGCGTTTGAGCATGGAATATAAATCGACACAGAAAATCAGCCGCCATTGTAACAAAAGCGGCATCAATACCAATGTTTAATGCTTATACAGATCGTGAAGCAGAACAAAAGGCGGGTTCTTCTGCTGCTGGTGCCACAAGCTGCTCACGCCCGGCGAGCCCTGCGCCACAATGGCGTGACGAAACTCAGCGCTGCTCAACGTTGCGCGCAGCGGATACATCGCTTCGAGTAAAGGCAGGCTGATACCGGAGATTACTTCACAGTTATCGTGCTTATGGCTCATTAGGGCAGCCGCACGGTATGGCGCCGCGCCGGATCTGTCAGTGAGAAAAATCACGCCATCGCCGGTGTCGGTTTCATGCAGCGCGTCACACATCATCCGGCTGAGCATATTGGTGCTCAGCCCTCGCCAGTAATTTACCGCACGACATTGCGCCAGGGGGCCAAATCGGGCCTCCAGCTTAAGCAGCATTTCCTGTGCCTCTTCATCGTGGCAGGTGATCACCCATCCCAGCATAACGTCTCTCCTTAGCAGGCGAGTAGTTTATCCAGGTGAAGGTTAGTTTACGGTGATAACTGTCAAAGAAAGTGCCCGGCAAACAGAACGTCGCCGGGCAGAAGGTTAGCTACGCAGCCCGCGTCCGCGCTGGATCAGATACCAGCACAGCAGATAGAATGCCACGATAAACACCACCAGCACCACAACGGTGGTGAACAGCGGGACATCGGCAATGCCGAGGAAGCCAAAGCGGAAGCCGCTGATCATGTAGACAATCGGGTTCAGGTGCGACAGCGCCTGCCAGAACGGCGGCAGCAGCGTCAGGGAGTAAAACACCCCGCCCAGATAGGTCAGCGGCGTCAGCACGAAGGTCGGGATCAGGCTGATGTCATCAAACGTTTTAGCAAACACCGCGTTCAGCAGCCCGGCGAGGGAGAACAGGATCGCCGTCAGCAATAATGTGAGCGCCACGAACAGCCACGAATGCACCTGGAAAGGGACGAAGAACAACGAAATCGCCGTCACCAGAATCCCCACGCACAGCCCGCGCGCTACGCCGCCGCCCACGTAACCGGCGATGATCACATGCGTTGGCACCGGGGCCACCAGCAGCTCTTCAATGTTGCGCTGGAACTTGGCGCTAAAGAACGACGACGCCACGTTCGCGTAAGCGTTGGTGATCACCGCCATCATGATCAGGCCCGGCACGATAAACTGCATATAGGTAAAACCGTGCATCTCACCAATGCGGGAGCCAATCAGGTTACCGAAAATGATGAAGTAGAGCGTCATGGTGATCACCGGCGGCACCAGGGTTTGCACCCAGATACGCATAAAGCGGTTAATCTCTTTTGCCCAGATGCTTTTCAGCGCGACCCAGTAAAGATGCGTCATGCCTTGTCTCCTTGTTTGTCGTGCACCAGAGAGACAAACAGCTCTTCCAGTCGGTTTGCTTTGTTACGCATGCTTAATACCTGAATGCCCTGCGCACTCAACTGTGAGAACACGCTGTTGATACCCTGCTCGCGCAGCACTTCTACCTCCAGCGTCGAGGTATCGACCAGGCGATAGTTGTAGCCCTCCAGTTTCGGCAGCGCGCTTTTCGCCGCCAGATCGAGGATAAATGTCTCTGATTTGAGCTTGGAGAGCAGATTCTTCATCGAGGTGTTTTCCACCAGCTCACCGTGCTGAATAATGCCGATATTGCGGCACAGCATTTCCGCCTCTTCCAGGTAGTGCGTGGTCAGAATGATGGTGGTGCCTTTATCGTTCAGATCTTTCAGGAAACCCCACATGGAACGACGCAGTTCAATATCCACGCCAGCAGTCGGCTCATCAAGGATAAGCAGCTTTGGCTCGTGCATCAGCGCGCGGGCAATCATCAGGCGGCGCTTCATCCCCCCGGACAACATCCGCGCGCGTTCGTTACGCTTCTCCCACAGGTCGAGCTGTTTCAGATACTTTTCGCTGCGCTCAAGCGCCTCTTTGCGCTCAACGCCATAGTAACCCGCCTGGTTAACAACAATCTGCTGTACCGTCTCAAACGGGTTGAAGTTGAACTCCTGCGGCACCAGCCCCAGCTGACGCTTGGCGTTGACCACATCTTTTTGCAGATCGTAGCCAAACACGCTGACGCGGCCGGAGGTTTTGTTGACCAGCGAGCTGATGATCCCGATGGTGGTGGATTTCCCCGCCCCGTTCGGCCCCAGAAGCGCGTAGAAATCTCCCGCTTCGACTTTAAGATCTATCCCGCGCAGCGCCTGAACGCCCCCCGGGTAGGTTTTTTTGAGCTGTTCAAGCTCCAGTGCAATCGCCATGAATTCAACTTACCTTAAGTTCTGACACACGTTGTGTGGTTTCATTAAAAGTCGGGTTACCCTATAGTAGCGCAACGCAATCACTTGGTTACAGGTCGCTAACCTCCATGAACGACATAGATACACTCATCAGCAACAATGCACTATGGTCAAAAATGCTGGTGGAGGAAGACCCCGGATTTTTTGGAAAACTCGCGCAAGCGCAGAACCCGCGCTTTCTCTGGATTGGATGTTCTGACAGCCGTGTCCCCGCCGAACGTCTGACGGGTCTTGAACCTGGCGAACTGTTTGTTCACCGCAATGTGGCTAACCTGGTTATTCATACCGATCTCAACTGCCTTTCGGTTGTGCAGTACGCCGTTGACGTTCTTGAGGTTGAGCACATCATTATTTGTGGCCACTACGGCTGCGGCGGCGTGCAGGCGGCGGTCGAAAACACAGAGCTGGGGTTAATCGATAACTGGCTGCTGCACATTCGTGATATCTGGTTCAAACATAGCTCACTGCTGGGCGAAATGCCGCAGGAGCGCCGTCTCGACACCCTGTGTGAGCTGAACGTAATGGAGCAGGTGTATAACCTGGGCCATTCGACGATTATGCAGTCTGCCTGGAAACGCGGGCAGAAGGTCTCCATCCACGGCTGGGCGTACGGTATTCACGACGGTCTGCTGCGCAATCTGGAAGTGACCGCCACCAACCGCGAAACGCTGGAACAGCGTTACCGCTCGGGAATTGCCAACCTCAAGCTTAAGCATGTGAACCATAAATAACAAAGCCGGGGGTTTTCACCCTCTCCCTGTGGGAGAGGGCTGGGTGAGGGCAACAGCCCGCAATTATTCGTCCAGAATCACTACTTTCCCAACATACGGCAGATGGCGATAACGCTGCGCGTAATCAATGCCGTAACCCACCACGAATTCGTCCGGGATGGAGAAACCAACGAACTCCACCGGCACCTGCACTTCACGGCGCTCAGGCTTATCCAGCAGGGTACAAATCGCCAGTGATTTTGGTTCACGCAGGCTCAGGATCTCACGCACTTTAGAGAGCGTGTTGCCGGAGTCGATGATGTCCTCAACAATCAACACATCTTTGCCACGAATATCTTCATCCAGATCTTTCAGGATTTTCACATCACGGGTTGTGGACATGCCGCTGCCGTAACTGGAGGCGGTCATAAAATCGACCTCGTGCGGCACCTGCACTTCACGGCACAGGTCTGCCATGAACATGAAAGAACCACGCAACAGACCGACCAGCACCATTTCGCTGCCGCTGTCCTTGTAATGTTCGGTGATTTGACGACCCAGTTCGGCGATACGCGCTTTGATCTCGGCTTCCGGGATCATCACTTCAACAGTATGTTTCATATTACTAACCAAATGATTTTAGTGAAAATCTCTCAATGCGGATGACTCTCGCTCCGGCATCGATACGCAAGCCAGCCATTATACCAGTAAATGGATTGCCCTGGCGTATGAGTTATAAAAAGCAATATTTGTGATTCCGATCACAGTTGTTAATACCTATAATTAATTGCTAGCAAATAATTAACAAAACTGACGAGTACTTTTCTATGGCTGAAACAAAAACTAAACAGCCGCGTCTACTGGTGACATTAACAGCCGCGTTTGCCGCATTCTGCGCGCTGTATTTGTTAATCGGTGGCGTATGGCTGGTCGCGATTGGCGGCTCCTGGTACTACCCGATTGCGGGTCTGGTTATGGTTGGCGTAACCGTCCTGCTTTTACGCAGAAAACAATCTGCTCTGTGGCTGTACGCAGCGTTACTGCTCGCAACCATGATCTGGGGCGTCTGGGAAGTCGGGTTCGACTTCTGGGCGTTGACGCCGCGCAGCGACATTCTGGTCTTCTTCGGTATCTGGCTGATCCTGCCGTTTGTCTGGCGTCGTCTGATCGTCCCTTCCAGTGGTGCTGTAGCCGGTCTGGTCGTTGCCCTGCTGATTAGTGGCGGCATCCTGACCTGGGCCGGATTCAACGACCCGCAGGAGATCCACGGTACGCTGAACACTGAATCCACACCGGCTGCGGCTATTTCGCAGGTGGCTGACGGCGACTGGCCAGCATATGGTCGAAATCAGGAAGGTCAACGTTACTCCCCGCTGAAGCAGATCAACGCGGACAACGTGAAAAACCTGAAGGAAGCCTGGGTATTCCGTACCGGCGACCTGAAAATGCCGAACGATCCGGGTGAGCTGACCAACGAAGTGACCCCGATTAAAGTGGGCAACATGCTCTACCTGTGTACGGCGCACCAGCGTCTGTTCGCGCTCGACGCGGCCACCGGTAAAGAGAAATGGCACTTTGATCCACAGCTGAACTCCAACCCGTCGTTCCAGCACATCACCTGCCGCGGCGTCTCTTACCACGAAGCGCGCGCTGATAATGCCAGCCCGGAAGTCATTGCCGACTGTCCTCGCCGCATTATGCTGCCGGTGAACGATGGCCGCCTGTTTGCCATCAACGCTGAGACCGGTAAGCTGTGCGAAACCTTCGCTAACAAAGGCATTCTGAATCTTCAGACCAACATGCCGGACACTACGCCGGGTCTGTATGAGCCGACCTCCCCGCCAATCATTACCGATAAAACCATCGTGATTGCCGGTTCGGTAACGGATAACTTCTCTACCCGCGAAACCTCCGGCGTTATCCGTGGTTTCGACGTGAACACCGGTAAACTGCTGTGGGCCTTCGACCCGGGCGCGAAAGATCCCAACGCGATCCCATCGGATGAACACACCTTTACCTTTAACTCACCGAACTCCTGGGCACCGGCAGCGTATGACGCGAAGCTGGACCTGGTTTACCTGCCGATGGGCGTGACCACGCCGGATATCTGGGGCGGTAACCGTACGCCGGAGCAGGAACGTTACGCCAGCTCCATCGTGGCGCTGAACGCAACGACCGGTAAACTGGCATGGAGCTACCAGACCGTTCACCACGATCTGTGGGATATGGATATGCCGTCCCAGCCGACGCTGGCGGACATTACCGTTAACGGTAAAACCGTTCCGGTGATTTACGCCCCGGCCAAAACCGGCAACATCTTCGTGCTGGATCGCAGCAACGGTAAGCTGGTTGTTCCTGCGCCGGAAAAACCGGTTCCGCAGGGTGCGGCCAAAGGCGACTACGTCACCAAAACGCAGCCGTTCTCTGATCTGAGTTTCCGTCCGGAGAAAGACCTCAGCGGTGCAGACATGTGGGGTGCCACGATGTTTGACCAGCTGGTATGCCGCGTGATGTTCCACCAGCTGCGCTATGAAGGCATCTTCACGCCGCCGTCAGAGCAGGGCACGCTGGTCTTCCCGGGTAACCTGGGGATGTTCGAGTGGGGTGGGATCTCCGTTGACCCTAACCGTCAGGTCGCCATCGCTAACCCAATGGCGCTGCCGTTCGTTTCCCGTCTGATCCCACGCGGTCCGGGTAACCCAATGGAGCAGCCGAAAGATGCGAAAGGCAGCGGTACCGAAGCCGGTATCCAGCCGCAGTATGGCGTTCCTTATGGTGTGACCCTGAATCCGTTCCTTTCTCCGTTCGGTCTGCCGTGTAAACAGCCTGCCTGGGGTTACATCTCCGGTCTGGATCTGAAGACCAACAAGATCGTCTGGAAGAAACGTATTGGTACGCCACAGGACAGCATGCCGTTCCCGATGCCTGTTCCAGTGCCGTTCAATATGGGTATGCCAATGCTGGGTGGCCCAATCTCCACCGCCGGTAACGTGCTGTTCATCGCGGCAACCGCAGATAACTACCTGCGCGCCTACAACATGACCAACGGTGAAAAACTGTGGCAAGGCCGTCTGCCAGCCGGTGGACAGGCAACGCCGATGACCTATGAAGTGAATGGCAAACAGTACGTTGTCATCTCCGCAGGTGGTCACGGTTCGTTTGGCACGAAGATGGGCGACTATATTGTCGCGTATGCACTGCCTGACGACGCTAAGTAATGAAAAAGCCCGGTGGCGCTAACGCTTACCGGGCTTTCGGGTGTCCTATGTAGGCCGGGTAAGGCGAAGCCGCTACCCGGCTTTTTTTATACGGTAAAGCCCAGCATCATCCCCGTATCTTCATGCTCCAGCAGATGGCAGTGGGCCATATAGGCAAACTCTTTCGGCGCTTCGTGATCGAACTTCACCAGCACCTCGCTGACACCGCCTTCCACCCTCACCGTATCTTTCCAGCCCCGGCGATGCGCGTCCGGCGCTTTACCGTTCTCAGAGAGAATACGGAACTGCGTGCCGTGGATATGGAACGGGTGCAGCATCATGTCGCCTTCGCCTGAAATCACCCAGCGTTCAAACTGCCCTTTCGTGGCGGCGAACATGGGCGTGTTCATATCGAACGCTTTGCCGTTGATGCGGTTGGCGTTGTGGAAATCGAAACCATGGCCGCCGTGATCCATGCCGCCCATTTTACCGTGGTCCATATTCATATGGCCCATCATCTGGCCGTGGTGCATTCCCGCCATGGCCTGATTGCCGTACTTCTTCATCAGCGCCTGCATGCCCATCATGTCGAGCATCGGGTCCATGGAGAGCTGAAGTTTACGCTGCGTAAGCCCGTCCAGCGACGGGAGTGCGGGTAGCGTGGTGAGGGCGTCCGGCAGCGTACCGGAAGCGGCGATCTGTAGCGGCTGAATGCGCAGGACCGGATGGGGTTTATCAAACGGCGCAACGGCCATCCCCATCTGGCTGACCGGCAGGGTCACCAGGTCAAACGCTTTGCCATCGCTGATATCCACCAGCACCTCGAAGCGCTCGCCCATCAGCATCGGCAGCTCGCTCACCTTCACCGGTTCCGGCAGCAGGCCGCCGTCGCTTGCCACCACATACAGCGGGCGTTTATCGCTGGTGGCGAAGTTCAGCGAGCGGGCGTTACAGCCATTTAGCAGGCGTAAACGCAGCCAGCCTTTTGGCGCGGCATGCTGCGGGTAGATTGCGCCGTTGGTCAGCAGCGTATCGCCAAACCAGCCTACCGCCGCGCTCATTACGTCCAGCTGATAGTCAATTTGCCCGTCAGCGCTGAATTTTTTGTCCTGCACAATCACCGGGACATCGTCGATACCCCACTGTTTTGGCAGGCGCAGCAGGCGGCTTTCATCGTCTTCAATCAGCACCAGACCGGCCAGCCCCATCGCCACCTGATGGCCCGTTTTGCCATGCTGATGCGGGTGGAACCAGCAGGTCGCCGCACGCTGGTCAGGAGTAAAGGTGACGCTGCGTTTACCACCAGGCCTGATGACGCCCTGAGGCCCCCCATCCACTTCGCCCGGGACTTCCAGCCCATGCCAGTGCAGCGTGGTCTCTTGCGCTAACGTGTTATGAATGTCTACCGTCACCGCCTTCCCTTTGCGTAACTGCAACGCAGGGCCGAGCAAATTGCCGTTATAACCCCACGTCGTGGCGGCGTGCTGACCGAACGTGGTTTTACCGGCCTGCACCACAAGCTGAATGCGGCTGCGGGCATCTGCGGCGAGTAATTCAGGTATGGGTAAAGCAGGTCTGTCGGCGGCAAAAACGGCGCGGCTCCAGAGCGGTAACGCGCTGGCAACCCCCAGCGCGGCAGAAAATTTTAAAAAATCACGACGTTGCATGTGCATTTCCTTATTTCCAGCAGGCGATCTTTTGAGCATAAACCCTCCCCTTACCGGAAGGTCAAGCACGGCGGCAATAATAAAGATCGTCGGCCTGGCATCAAGTATGCTAACGTTAATTTTCCGTGATGCAGTGGTAAAGGCAATGAAGACGTTTTTCAGAACAATTTTGTTCGCCAGCCTGATGGCGATGTGTGCGAACAGTTACGCGCTAAGTGAAAACGAAGCGGAAGATATGGCCGATCTGACGGCAGTTTTTGTTTTTCTGAAAAACGATTGTGGTTACCAGAATTTACCCAATGGGCAAATTCGTCGCGCACTGGTCTTTTTTGCCCAGCAGAACCAATGGGACCTCAGCAACTACGACAGCTTCGACATGAAGGCGCTCGGTGAAGACAGCTACCGTGATTTAAGCGGTATTGGCATTCCCACTGCTAAAAAATGCAAAGCGCTGGCTCGCGATTCACTCAGCCTGCTCGCCTACGTGAAGTAACCTTCCCGACGCCCCTTGTTGACCCGCTAACCGCTTCACGGCGGTGTTGTGTTGCGCCCATCTGCCGGATGTAATGGATGCTAACGAAGGAGGTGCTCCCCATGACCGAAAAAACGGTATGGCAAGAAACGCTGCATGACCAGTTTGGTCAGTATTTTGCCGTGGATAACGTGCTCTATCATGAGAAAACCGATCATCAGGATCTGATAATCTTCGAAAACGCCGCCTTTGGCCGCGTAATGGCGCTGGACGGCGTGGTGCAAACCACCGAGCGCGACGAGTTTATCTATCACGAAATGATGACCCACGTCCCGCTGCTGGCCCACGGCCACGCGAAGGACGTGCTGATTATCGGCGGCGGCGACGGCGCGATGCTGCGTGAAGTCTCGCGTCATCAGAATGTCGAAACCATCACCATGGTGGAAATCGACGCCGGTGTGGTGTCGTTCTGCCGCCAGTATCTGCCCAACCACAATGCTGGCAGCTATGACGATCCGCGGTTTAATCTGGTTATCGACGATGGCGTCAATTTTGTTAACCAGACCACGCAAACGTTTGATGTCATTATCTCTGACTGTACCGACCCTATCGGCCCCGGCGCGTCGCTGTTTACCTCGTCGTTTTACGAAGGCTGCAAGCGATGCCTGAAGCCTGGCGGGATTTTTGTGGCGCAAAACGGCGTTTGCTTCCTGCAACAGGATGAAGCGCTTGATAGCCACCGTAAGCTGAGCACCTATTTTGCTGACGTCAGCTTCTACCAGGCGGCGATCCCCACTTACTACGGCGGGATCATGACCTTTGCCTGGGCGACGGATAACGACGTCCTGCGCCATCTCTCCACCGAAATTATCCAGGCCCGCTTCCACCAGGCCGGACTCAAATGCCGATACTACAACCCGGCGATCCACACCGCAGCCTTTGCGTTGCCTCAATATCTGCAAGACGCGCTGTCCTCAAAGGAGGTGAACTAATTGAAAAAGCTTAAACTGCATGGCTTTAACAATCTGACCAAAAGCCTGAGTTTTTGTATTTACGATATCTGCTACGCCAAAACAGCAGAAGAGCGCGATGGTTATATCGCCTATATCGATGAACTCTACAACGCCAACCGTCTGACCGAGATCCTGACAGAGACCTGCTCGATTATCGGCGCCAACATCCTGAATATCGCGCGGCAGGATTACGAGCCGCAGGGAGCAAGCGTCACCATTCTGGTCAGCGAAGAGCCGGTTGACCCGCAGCTTATCGACAAAACCGAGCACCCCGGCCCGCTGCCAGAAGTGGTTGTCGCCCACCTGGATAAAAGCCATATCTGCGTGCACACCTACCCGGAAAGCCACCCGGAAGGCGGACTGTGTACCTTCCGCGCGGATATTGAAGTGTCGACCTGCGGCGTGATTTCACCGCTGAATGCGTTGAATTATTTAATCCACCAGCTGGAATCCGATATCGTCACTATTGATTATCGCGTACGCGGTTTTACCCGTGATATCAACGGCATGAAGCACTTCATCGATCATGAGATCAACTCCATTCAGAACTTCATGTCCGACGACATGAAGTCGCTATACGACATGATGGATGTGAACGTCTATCAGGAAAATATCTTCCACACCAAAATGTTACTTAAGGAATTCGACCTTAAGCACTACATGTTCCACACGAAGCCGGAAGATTTAAGCGAAGAAGAGCGTAAGGTCATTACCGACCTGCTCTGGAAAGAGATGCGCGAAATTTACTACGGCCGTAACATTCCGACCGTGTAATCGTGGCCCGAAGCAGGGACGCTTCGGGGAATTACTTCTGTTTCATAAAGTCGCGGTAGGCGTTCACCACTTTCAGGAAATCTTCCACACCGCACAGCGACAGGCTTTCTTCGTCGTAGTAGCTCATCCCCTCTTCCATCTCATCACCCGAGAACT
>NZ_JADBPZ010000041.1:0-11374 GCF_014893445.1 Enterobacter cloacae complex sp. P29RS
CCTGGCACGTTCACCGGTCATGTCGTTACAGAGTAGCAAGGAACATAAAGTGAACGGAATGACCACCACCGCCGTATATTCCCCTCACCCTAACCCTCTCCCCGGAGGGGCGAGGGGATTGCTCAGTGCTCGCATTAATTTGTGGGGAACCCTCAGCCCTTTGGGAGAGGGCCGGGGTGAGGGCATCAGGCCGCACAATACTGAAGGGAAAACCATGCACACAAACCACAGCACATTTTCTCTCGCCGGCCACACCCTTCACCGCATCACTTTCGACCCCACCACCTTCACCGACGCCGATCTCCTCTGGCTGCCCCATCACGCACAGCTGGCTGACGCCGGACGCAAGCGCAAATCCGACCACCTGGCAGGCCGCATCGCCGCGGCGCATGCGCTAAACGAGCGCGTAATCCCCGGCATCGGACCCAGCGGCGAACCGCTCTGGCCGCAAGGTATTTCCGGCAGCATCACCCACAGCGGCACGCAGGCGATGGCCGTCGTCACGCAATACCCTGCGCTTATCGGCATCGATTGTGAAACGATCCTTTCCGAAAACGAAGCCTGGGAAATCAAAGACGGCATTATTGATACGCAGGAAGAACCTGTGCTTTCCCGCTCGGGATACCCGTTCGCCCTTGCCCTGACGCTGGCGTTCAGCGCCAAAGAGAGCCTGTTTAAGGCCCTCTTTCCGCAGGTGCAGGCCTGGATGGGTTTTGACAGCGCCCGCGTTACCCTGCTCGACGACAGGACGCTTATGCTGGCATTGACCCGTCATCTTGCAGGCTTTGAGGAAGGCACTGCCTTCACCCTTCACTGGCAGCAGCACGGCGAACAGGTCATCACCCTGCTGTCACACGCTCCTGCCGACGTGCCTTCACGCTGGTCACCACAAACGTCACGATAAACACCAACGCGAACAGGACCACAATGGTCGGCGCGGGCGCGCTGTCGAGATAAAACGAGGCATACACGCCGCTTACCGAAACCAGCGCTGAAACGGCGACCGCCACCAGCAGCGCCATGTGAAAGCGTCGGGTAATCAGCACCGCCACCGCGCCGGGGGCAATCAGCAGCGAAATCGACAGAATTATACCCACCGCTTTCAGCGTCGCCACGATGGTCAGCGAAACCATGCACAGTAAGCCGTAGTGCAGCCAGCGGGTGCGCAGGCCGCTCGCCTGCGCCTGCTGATAGTCAAAGCAGAACAGCAGAAAATCGCGCCACTTCAGGCCAATCACCAGCGCAATCAACCCCGCGACGAGACCGCTTTGCAAAATGTCCATCCCGTTAATGCCCAGCATATCGCCGAACAGAATGTGGTCGAGATGCACCTCAGGTTTGACGGCGATATAGAGGATCAGCCCGGCGCCGAACATGCCGGAAAAGACGATCCCCATAACCGTATCTTGCTTGATTCGGCTGTTATCCTTCAGGTATCCGGTGGCGACCGCGCAGAACAGACCAGCCACGAATGCGCCCAGCGCCAGCGGCAGGCCCATCATCCAGGCCAGCACGACGCCGGGAAACACCGCGTGGCTCATGGCGTCGCCCATCAGCGCCCAGCCTTTCAGCACCAGAAAAACCGACAGCAGCGCGCAGGGCACGGCCACCAGGAGTGAAATCAGCAGCGCATTGTTCATAAACGCAAACTGGAACGGTTCGAGGATCAGCGTCATCATGGATGTGCCTCCCGCGCCCGACGGCGGCTGGCAAGCAGCCCGTGCTTCGGCGCAAAGACGAACGCCAGCAGGAACAGCAGCGTCTGGGCGACCACGATAATGCCGCCGGTGGCGCCGTCCAGGTAATAGCTGGCCCACGCACCGAGGAAGCTGGTGATGCTGCCAATGGCGACGGCAATCATCAACAGGCGCGGGAAGCGATCGGTCAGCAGCCAGGCGGTCGCACCGGGCGTAACCACCAGACAGATCACCAGAAATGCGCCGACGGTTTGCAGCGCCGCCACGGTAGAGACCGCCAGTAGCGTAAAGAAGAGAATTTTCAGACGTTCCGGGCGCAGACCGATGGCGCGGGCGTGGTTCTCATCAAAAAAGGTCACCATCAGATCTTTCCATTTGAACAGCAGGATAACTATCGACACCACGCCGATAATCGCCAGCTGGACGATATCTTCCGGGGCGATGGCGAGAATATTGCCGAGGACGATGGTCTGAATGTTCACCGAGGTCGGGTTGAGTGAGACCATAAACAGCCCCAGCCCGAAAAACGAGGAGAAGATCAGCCCGATAATGGCGTCCTCCTTCAGGCGGCTGCGCTGGTTGAGAAACAGCATGCTGCCCGCCGCCAGCCCGCCCGATAAAAACGCCCCCAGCGAGAACGGCAGCCCGAGCATGTAAGCGCCCGCTACGCCCGGCACGATGGAGTGCGACAGCGCATCGCCGATCAGCGACCAGCCTTTGAGCATCAGATAGCAGGAGAGAAACGCGCACAGCCCGCCCACCATCGCCGAGACCCACATCGCGTTGAGCATGTACTCGTAGCCGAAGGGTTCGAGAAGCGCGTTCATTTGGCCTCCTGTCGGTGCGTGACGAAGGGGCGTTCGTCGTCGGTAATAATGCGATCTTCCGAGCCGCTGAGCACCACGTGGCGCAGCACGCCGCTAAAGGCGCGCTCAAGATTCTCAGCGGTAAAAGTGATATCCGTCGGGCCGCTCGCCAGCACGGTGCCTTTGACCATCACCGTGTAATCGCAGAATTCCGTGACCGAGCCCAGATTGTGGGTCGAAACCAGCATCGTTTTACCCTCGTCGCGCAGCTCCCGCAGCAGGCTGATGATCCTGGCTTCGGTTTTGACGTCCACGCCGGTAAACGGCTCGTCGAGCAGGATCACCTCGCCCTGCTGGGCAATCGCCCGCGCCAGAAACACGCGCTTCTTTTGGCCGCCGGAGAGCTCGCCAATCTGCCGATGACGCAGCTCAAGCATGTCCACGCGCTTCAGGGCGTCGGTTACAATCTGCCTGTCGCGCTCTTTAGGCCAACGCAGAAACCCCATATGCCCGTAGCGGCCCATCATCACCACGTCCTCGACCAGCACCGGAAATGACCAGTCGACCTCTTCCGACTGCGGCACGTAGGCGACCAGGTTCAGGCGCAGCGCCCGGTGAGGCGGAAGCCCGAGAATGGAGATAGTGCCGCTCGCCGCCCGCACAAAGCCCATCACCGCCTTAAACAACGTGGACTTGCCGGATCCGTTCACCCCCACCAGGGCGGCAATCGATCCGCCCGGCACGCTGAACGACGCGTCGCGCAGCGCCGTGTGGCCGTTGCGGTAGGTCACGGTCACGTCGGTTACAACAATCCCCTTCTGCATGGTTACTCCTTCATCCCGTCGCGGATGCCCTGCACCAGCGTGCGGGTGGTGACGTTCAGCAGATCGATATAGGTCGGCACCGGGCCGTTTTCTGCACTCAGGGAGTCGACGTACAGCACGCCGCCGTAATGGGCGCCGGTTTCCCGCGCCACCTGACGGGCGGGCTTATCCGAGACGGTGCTTTCGCTGAACACCGCCGGAATGTGATGTTTTTTCACCAGATCGATAACCTTGCGCACCTGCTGCGGCGTGCCCTGCTGATCGGCGTTGATCGGCCACAGGTACAGCTCTTTCAGGCCCAAATCCCGCGCCAGATAGGAGAACGCCCCTTCGCTGGTCACCATCCAGCGCTTGTCTTCCGGGATCGCCGTGACCTGCTTACGCAGCGGTTCAAGGGTAGCGGTAATCTTCTGCTTGTAGGCGTCGGCGTTACGCTGATAGGTCTGCGCGTTGGCCGGATCGTACTTCACCAGCGCGTCGCGGATGTTATCGACGTAAATCAGGGCGTTGTCCGGCGACATCCACGCGTGCGGGTTGGGCTTGCCGTTATAGGGCCCTTCGCTGATGCCCATCGGGGTGATGCCTTTGGTAACAATCACCTCCGGCACGCCGTTCAGATGCTGATAAAAGCGCTGGAACCACAGCTCCAGATTCATGCCGTTCGCCAGGATCAGCTGCGCCTTCTGCGCGCGTTTGATATCGCCCGGGGTGGGCTGGTATTCGTGAATTTCCGCGCCCGGTTTGGTGATGGAGGTGACCTCTGCGGCATCCCCCGCTACGTTTTTTGCCATATCAGCGATAACGGTAAAAGTGGTGATGACCTGGAACTTTTCAGCCGCCAGCGCGCCGGTTGTGGTCGCGGTCATAAGCAGCGCGCCGAGCAACAGACGCTTCAATCCTTGCCGTGGATGCATCGCAGAAGTCTCCTGAGGTGATTAAATTAAAAGCAAAATTAGCCCGTGCTATAAGGTATAGCACAGGCTATATTTAAATGAAAATAATTATCATTAAAGTTGTGTCAACGGAGGGAGAGCCTGATGGCGCTTCGCTTATCAGGCCTACGGTAAAGCAGTTTTGGAGTTTTGTAGGCCGGGTAAGCGCAGCGCCACCCGGCATAAGGGCGACTCACTGCCCGGCAAGTGCCTTATAAAATGCAGGATTCTCCCGAATCACATTAAGTACCTTCGCCGCCAGCCCGGTTGGGTTGCGACGTTTAGACTCCCAGCTCTTTATCGTATCGACGCTCGTGCCAAGCGCCTTCGCCATTTCGCTTTGCGTGATATTGAGCTGCTCTCTGATGGCGCGCACATCAGCAACTTCATAGCGGGTTACCCGGGAAGCGGCTTTTCTTCCGTTATGGATCTCAACGGCCTCTTCAAGCGAAGATTTTAATTCATTAAAAATACTCATTATCAGCCTCCACCTGCCTGATTAGGGTACATAGTACACCTCAAATTTACGGCACTGGAAGCAGTATTTTTCAGAATGGAAGTCAGCTTTTTAAGTTCTGCTTTCTCTGTCTCTGTCAGGCTGTCCTTTATGCATTTTGGATAGGCCATAATGAAATAGATCACCTCCTCTGTGGCAAGAAAGTAAATCACTCTGATCCCCCCTCTCTTTCCCTTTGAGCCTGCCGCCATCCTTATTTTACGTAAACCCCCCGTCTGCTGGATCAGGTCACCTTTATCAGGCCAGGCAATAAGTTCCTTTTGCAGATCCTTTAATTCATCATCCGTAGCAATGCTTTTAATCTGTCGGGTAAAGAGTGATGTTTCGATAAACTCTATCGCATGACTCATCCATAGTTCCTTCCCTAAACGCAGCAAAAGCCCGAATGCTTCAGCATCAGGCTCTTGCTGCATGGTTACTCTTCCTTGAGTAATGCTGCGCCAAATAACTGTATTTACATACAGTCTGAAGGTATTTTAAGAATCCGTTTAGACATCCGGGAACATCACGCTATTCCCCGGCGCTTCCCTGTGGAGATGGATAAAGTTCAGGTGCCGTTCATACTGGTCCAGAATATCCGTAATTACCTGCTCCTTGCTGTAATCCATCAAATCATTCCCCTGGCTCCCTTCCAGCAGGAAGGTCTCCAGCCGATAGTAGGTCGATTTCCCGCTGCGCGCCCGGTAGGTAAAGCCGGGAACCGAATACTGCTGCGGCCAGATCTGATAAACAAAGTTCTGCTCGTCGCCCATGTGCACCAGCAGATCCAGGTGCCCCAGGGTTTCGCCCTCTTCCGGCGGCAGGTTTTTCAGCTCCACGTAGGCGCCACGCAGCTTCAGCTCCTGCGCCACCTCTTCCATCGCCGGGAAGCAGACCGTCTCCATCATCTGGCTGGTGTAGCGCGTGCCCGGGTAGTTCATCAGGCGCGACAGGCGTTTCTTCCAGCTCAACCTGTCCTGCGCGCCCATCGGCCGCGGGGCGGTGTCGCGGCTGGCGCTGACGCGGCGGTAGTCTTCCACCTTAAGCGATTTATACAGCCCGGCCATCACGAAGAAGATCACGAAGCTGAACGGCAGGCCCATGATCACCGTGGTGTTCTGCAACGCAGAGATACCGTTGGTCATCAGCATCCCGAGCGTCAGCAGGCCGATGGCGACGGACCAGAAGATGCGCAGCCAGTTCGGCGCATCGCTGTTGATGTCCTTCAGCTTTGAGGTAAAGTTCCCCAGCACCAGCGCGCCGGAGTCCGCCGAGGTGACGTAGAACAGCAGGCCGGTAATGGTTGCTACGGACGCGCTAAAGGTAAACGCCGGGTACTGCGCCAGCAGGCTGTAGAAGCCGCGCTCCGGGTGCACCATCGCTTCCTGGGCAAAGGTTGCGTTGCCGTGGATAATTTCGTGCAGCGCGCTGTTGCCGAAAATCGACAGCCACAGCAGGGTGAAGGTGAACGGGATGATCAGCGTGCCCATCACGAACTGACGGATGGTGCGCCCACGCGAAATTCGCGCCAGGAACAGGCCGACAAACGGCGACCAGGCCACCCACCACGCCCAGAAGAAGAGCGTCCAGTTGTTCATCCACTCCACCGGGCGGTCAAAGGCGAAGCTGTTCAGCGTCATGCCCATAAAGCGGTTCACGTAATCACCTACGTTGAGCACCAGGGCGTTGAGCAGGAACGAGGTGTCGCCCATAAACAGCACGAACAGGATCAGCCCCAGCGCCAGCGCGACGTTCAGCTCGGAGAGCACGCGAATACCTTTATCCACGCCGGAGGTCACCGAGATGGTAGCGATGATCACCGACAGCGCAATTAGCGCCGCCTTCGCCGCCATCGAATCCGGGATGTCAAACAGCACGCTCAGCCCGTAGTTAAGCTGCACTACGCCAATCCCGAGCGTGGTGGCGATGCCGAAGATGGTGCCGATCACCGCCGCGATATCGACGCTGTGGCCAATCGGGCCGTTGATCTTTTTCCCGAAAATCGGGTACAGCGCGGAGCGGATGGTTAGGGGCAAATTATAACGATAGCTAAAGTATCCGAGCGCCATGCCCATCAGGGCATACATTGACCAGCCCGTCAGGCCGTAGTGGAACAGCGTCCAGACCATCGCCTGACGCGCGGCCTCCATCGTCTGCCCTGCCCCTTCCGGCGGCTGCATATATTGCGTGACCGGTTCCGCCACGGAGAAGAACATCAGGTCGATGCCAATGCCCGCGGCAAACAGCATCGCGGCCCAACTCAGCAGGCTGAACTCGGGCTTGGACTGCTCCGGCCCAAGCTTCACCGAACCGAAGCGCGAGCAGGCAATGCAGACGACGAAGACGATATAGAGCGTCGCCGCCAGAAGGTAGTACCAGCCGAAGGTCTTCGACACCCAGTTCAGGGTGCGCCCAATCCACTCGGCAGAAAAATCACGAAAGAAGATGGTCGTCAGGGAAAACAACAAAATCAGCCCGGCGGACGTAAAAAAAACGACCGGGTTGATTTTGTCTTTTTCTCTGTCTTGTGAAAGGTCTGTCATCCAGTATCCCCACTGTTTTTGTAACTATTGAAATCCAAAATCGCAACAATTAAGACACATTTTATATTGAACGTCCAATCAAAAACCGCTTTAATAGATTACCAACGCTGATGAATGGAGTGGCAAAAATGCCCAAAGTGGGGATGCAGCCGATCCGGCGCAGGCAGCTCATCGATGCCACGCTGGAAGCAATTAATGAAGTGGGAATGCATGACGCAACCATCGCGCAGATCGCCCGTCGGGCGGGCGTGTCCACGGGCATCATCAGCCACTATTTCAAAGATAAAAACGGTCTGCTGGAAGCAACCATGCGCGACATCACCGGTCAGTTACGCGATGCGGTATTAAGCCGTTTACGCGCCCTGCCGGACGGCAGTGCAGAGCAGCGTTTGCAGGCGATTGTCGGCGGCAATTTTGATGAAACCCAGGTCAGCGGCGCGGCGATGAAGGCCTGGCTGGCCTTCTGGGCCAGCAGCATGCATCAACCGATGCTCTATCGTTTGCAGCAGGTCAGCAGCCGCCGGTTGCTGTCAAATCTGGTGTACGAATTCCGCCGCGAACTGCCGCGTGAACAGGCTGAAGAGGCGGGCTACGGGCTCGCCGCACTGATTGACGGGCTGTGGCTGCGCGCCGCGCTCAGCGGCAAACCGCTGGATAAAACCCTGGCCCAGTCGCTCACCAGCCACTTTATCAGCCAGCATTTACCGACCGATTAACCGAGGAGAATTTATGTCCCGAATGGCAGAACAGCAGCTTTATATCAATGGTGGTTACACATCGGCCACCAGCGGTCGCACCTTCGAGACCATCAACCCGGCCAACGGTGAAGTTCTGGCGAGCGTGCAGACCGCCGGGCGCGAAGACGTGGACCGCGCCGTAGAGAGCGCAAAGCGCGGGCAAAAAATCTGGGCGGCGATGACCGCCATGGAGCGCTCGCGCATCCTGCGTCGCGCCGTCGATATCCTGCGCGAGCGCAACGACGAGCTGGCAAAGCTGGAAACCCTCGACACCGGTAAAGCGTTTTCTGAAACCTCGACCGTCGACATCGTCACCGGCGCGGACGTGCTGGAGTACTACGCGGGGCTGATCCCGGCACTGGAAGGCAGCCAGATCCCGCTGCGCGAGACCTCCTTCGTCTACACCCGCCGCGAGCCGCTGGGCGTGGTGGCGGGCATCGGCGCGTGGAACTACCCGATCCAGATCGCCCTGTGGAAATCCGCCCCGGCGCTGGCGGCGGGCAACGCGATGATCTTCAAGCCGAGCGAAGTAACGCCGCTTACCGCCCTGAAACTGGCGGAAATCTACACCGAAGCGGGCGTGCCGGACGGCGTGTTTAACGTTCTGCCGGGTGTGGGCGCGGAAACCGGCCAGTACCTGACCGAGCATCCGGGCATCGCCAAAGTCTCCTTTACCGGCGGCGTCGCCAGCGGCAAAAAGGTGATGGCGAACTCGGCGGCCTCGTCCCTGAAAGAGGTGACGATGGAGCTGGGCGGTAAATCCCCGCTGATAGTGTTTGACGATGCGGATCTGGATCTCGCGGCAGATATCGCCATGATGGCCAACTTCTTCAGCTCCGGTCAGGTGTGCACCAACGGCACCCGCGTGTTCGTGCCCGCGAAGTTTAAAGCCGCGTTTGAGCAAAAAATCGTTGAGCGCGTGGGCCGCATCCGCGCGGGCGACCTGTTCGATGAAAACACTAACTTCGGCCCGATGGTCAGCTTCCCGCACCGCGACAGCGTGATGCGCTACATCGCCAAAGGCAAAGAGGAAGGTGCGCGCGTGCTGTGCGGCGGTGACGTGCTGAAGGGTGACGGCTTTGATAACGGCGCGTGGGTTGCCCCGACCGTGTTCACCGACTGCACCGACGAAATGACCATCGTGCGCGAAGAGATCTTCGGCCCGGTGATGTCCATTCTTTCCTATGACACTGACGAAGAGGCCATTCGTCGCGCCAATGACACCGACTACGGTCTGGCGGCGGGCATTGTCACCGCCGATCTGAACCGCGCCCATGGCGCTATTCATCAGCTCGAAGCGGGCATCTGCTGGATCAACACCTGGGGCGAATCCGCCGCGGAGATGCCGGTGGGCGGCTACAAACACTCCGGCATTGGCCGCGAGAACGGCGTCATGACGCTTCAGAGTTACACCCAGGTGAAGTCCATCCAGGTTGAGATGGGTAAATTCCAGTCCATATTTTAACCGGGAGGTTTATTTGCAATTTGACTACATCATTATCGGGGCCGGCTCTGCCGGCAACGTTCTGGCAACACGACTGACTGAAGATCCGAACACCACCGTCCTGCTGCTTGAGGCGGGCGGGCCGGACTACCGCTTTGACTTCCGCACCCAGATGCCTGCCGCGCTGGCCTTCCCGTTGCAGGGCAAGCGCTACAACTGGGCGTATGAAACCGAGCCAGAGCCTTTCATGAACAACCGCCGCATGGAGTGCGGACGCGGAAAAGGGCTGGGCGGCTCGTCGCTGATCAACGGCATGTGCTACGTGCGCGGCAACGCAATGGATCTGGACAACTGGGCGAAAGAACCGGGTCTGGAGCACTGGAGCTATCTCAACTGTCTGCCCTACTACCGCAAGGCAGAGACCCGCGACGTGGGGCCGAACGACTACCACGGCGGCGACGGTCCGGTGAGCGTCACCACCTCTAAGCCGGGCGTGAACCCGCTGTTTGAAGCGATGGTGGAGGCAGGCGTGCAGGCGGGCTACCCGCGCACCGACGATCTCAACGGCTATCAGCAGGAAGGCTTTGGCCCGATGGATCGCACGGTCACGCCGCAGGGCCGACGCGCCAGCACCGCGCGCGGCTATCTGGATCAGGCCAAACCGCGCCCGAATCTGACCATCCGCACCCACGCCATGACCGATCACATTATCTTTGACGGCAAGCGCGCGGTGGGCGTCGAGTGGCTGGAAGGCGAAAGCACCATTCCTTCAAAAGCGACAGCGAAGAAAGAGGTACTGCTGTGCGCGGGCGCTATTGCGTCTCCGCAGATCCTCCAGCGCTCCGGCGTGGGCAACGCTGAACTGCTGAAGCAGTTTGATATCCCGCTGGTACATGATTTACCCGGCGTGGGGGAAAACTTGCAGGATCACCTGGAGATGTACCTTCAGTATGAATGCAAAGAGCCCGTTTCCCTCTACCCTGCCCTGCAGTGGTGGAATCAGCCGAAGATTGGCGCGGAGTGGCTGTTTGGCGGCACAGGCGTGGGCGCGAGCAACCACTTCGAAGCGGGCGGGTTTATCCGCAGCCGCGAGGAGTTCGAGTGGCCGAATATTCAGTATCACTTCCTGCCGGTAGCGATTAACTACAACGGCTCGAACGCGGTGAAAGAACACGGCTTCCAGTGCCACGTCGGCTCCATGCGCTCGCCGAGCCGCGGGCACGTACGGATTAAGTCCCGCGACCCGCATCAGCATCCGGCGATCCTGTTCAACTATATGTCCCACGAGCAGGACTGGCAGGAGTTCCGCGACGCGATCCGCATCACCCGTGAGATCATGCACCAGCCCGCGCTGGACAAGTATCGCGGTCGCGAAATCAGCCCGGGCGTCGAATGCCAGACCGACGAACAGCTGGACGAGTTCGTGCGTAACCACGCCGAAACCGCCTTCCATCCGTGCGGCACCTGCAAGATGGGCTACGACGAAATGGCGGTGGTCGATGGCGAAGGCCGCGTTCACGGGCTGGAAGGGTTACGCGTGGTAGATGCGTCGATTATGCCGCAAATTATCACTGGCAACCTGAACGCCACCACCATCATGATTGGTGAGAAGATTGCCGACGCCATTCGCGGGCGCGAGCCGCTGGCGAAGAGCACGGCGGCGTATTATGTGGCGGATGGGGCGCCGGTTCGCCGCTGAGTGCGAACTTCTCCTCTCACCCCGGCCCTCTCCCTTTGGGCTGAGGGTTCCCCACAAATTAATGCGAGCACTGAGTAATCCCCTCGCCCCTCCGGGGAGAGGGTTAGGGTGAGGGGAACATACGGCGGTGGTGGTCATTCCGTTCACTTTATGTTCCTTGCTACTCTGTAACGACATGACCGGTGAACGTGCCAGG
>NZ_JADBPZ010000042.1:0-5139 GCF_014893445.1 Enterobacter cloacae complex sp. P29RS
CCTGGCACGTTCACCGGTCATGTCGTTACAGAGTAGCAAGGAACATAAAGTGAACGGAATGACCACCACCGCCGTATGTTCCCCTCACCCTAACCCTCTCCCCGGAGGGGCGAGGGGATTGCTCAGTGCTCGCATTAATTTGTGGGGATCCCTCAGCCCTGTGGGAGAGGGCCGGGGTGAGGGCATCAGGCCGCACAAAAAGAACCTAACCTAATGCCTGAATCGCCTTCTCCAGCGCCTCGCGCAGCAGATGGCGGTCGTGGCGATATTTAATATCGCTGGCTTCCAGCGGCTCCTGCACCACCACGCGATCGCCAATCCCCGACACATCTACTTTTGGCCCGACCACGACACCATCGATAATTTTCTTACCAACATACTGTTCCATCAGGTCCAGCTTATCCGCCAGCGACAGGCTTGCCGCCGCCGGACTGAGTTCGCGGCCTAAATTACCGATATAGACCATGGGCGCAGGCGTTCTGCGCAGCGCCTGCGCCAGCTCTTTCACCAGCAGGATCGGCATCAGGCTGGTATAAAAACTCCCCGGCCCAATCAGGATCAGATCGGCCTCGCCAATCGCTTCAACCGCTTCACGCGTTGCGGGTACGCTGGGGTAGGTCATCAGCTCTTTTGGCGGAAGGAGAAGCTGGTCGATATTCACTTCACCATACACTTCGTGATCGTCAGCATCGATCGCCATCAAATCTACCGGCTGTTCGGACATCGGGATCAGGAACGCATCCACTTTTAGCAGGTTACGAATTAAATTGATCGCTTCCAGAGGGCGCACGCTCAGGTGATCCAGCGCCTTTAACATCAGATTTCCAAGGTTATGGCCTGAAAGTTCGCCATTTCCCCCAAAACGGTACTCAAACATCGCCGAGGCCACGCTTGGCTCAGTGATGAGCTGGTTGAGGCAGTTGCGCATATCACCCCAGGCTATCCCGCCTTCAGCACGTCGGATCCGCCCGGTTGAGCCGCCGTTGTCCGTTGTTGTCACGATGCCCGTCAGGCGTGAGCCCAGTGACGATAACGACGACATAACCCGTCCCAGACCGTGACCTCCTCCAAGAGCGACCACGCGGTCCAGATCCGCAAAAGTGCGATTGCGCATACCTATTCCTTATCCTGTTAAGCTTGCGTCACAGTAACGCAACTACTCCTAAAAGACGATGCCTCTCACAAACCATAATGACGTATATCAATGCGAAAGCGCTGTTTTTGCGTATTCTGTAGTGAAAATGCACGATAACATCGTTATGTATAAATTTATATAGCGACAAGCGACAATGGCGAAGTGGCGATTTCCACGCTACTATCGCCATAACCACGTTTTCAAAACTGAAAACATACACTCTAGCCCTGGCGCCTGTGTCGAGAGATATGGCGCCCTGGCCGTGGCGGATTTGCCACCAGGGTACAGAAAGAAATGACTGTGCCTCCCGATCTGGAAAGGTGTACATGGCTTCACAACTTACTGATGCTTTCGCGCGTAAGTTTTTCTACTTACGTTTGTCGATTACCGACGTGTGTAACTTCCGTTGCACCTACTGCCTGCCCGATGGCTACAAGCCGGGCAGCGTCACCAATAATGGCTTTCTCTCCGTGGAAGAAGTACGCCGCGTCACGCGCGCGTTCTCTGAACTCGGTACGGAAAAAGTGCGTCTTACCGGGGGAGAGCCCTCCCTGCGCCGTGATTTCCCTGACATCATTGCCGCCGTGCGTGAAAACGAACGTATCCGCCAGATAGCGGTGACCACCAACGGTTACCGCATGGCGCGTGACGTGGCGAACTGGCGCGATGCGGGGCTGACGGCGATCAACGTCAGCGTCGATAGCCTGGACGCCCGTCAGTTCCACGCCATTACCGGCCAGGATAAGTTCCAGCAGGTAATGGACGGCATCGATGCCGCGTTCACCGCCGGTTTCGACAAGGTCAAAGTCAATACCGTGTTGATGCGTGATGTGAACCACCATCAGCTGGACACCTTTCTGGCGTGGATCAAACCGCGCCGCATTCAACTGCGTTTTATTGAGCTGATGGAGACCGGGGAGGGCAGCGAGCTGTTCCGTCGCCATCACATCTCCGGCATGGTCCTGCGTGACGAACTGCTGAAACGCGGCTGGATCCACCAGATCCGCCAGCGCAGCGATGGCCCGGCGCAGGTCTTTTGTCATCCGGATTATGAAGGCGAAATCGGCCTGATCATGCCCTATGAAAAAGACTTCTGTGCCAGCTGCAACCGCCTGCGCGTCTCCTCTGTTGGCAAGCTGCACCTCTGCCTGTTCGGGGATGGCGGCGTCGATCTGCGCGATTTGCTGGAAGACGACGCCCAACAGGACGCGCTTGAAGCACGCATTTCCGAGGCGCTGACGCACAAAAAGCAGACCCATTTCCTGCATCAGGGCAACACCGGCATTACTCAGAACCTGTCCTATATCGGCGGGTAATCAGGCTTTAGAAGGAACCAGAAGATGAGTCAGGTAAGCGCGGAATTTATCCCGACACGCATTGCTATTCTTACCGTTTCCGAACGTCGTGGTGAAGAGGATGATACCTCCGGCCACTGCCTGCGCGAGGCGGCACACGAAGCCGGGCACCAGATTGTTGATAAAGCGATCGTCAAAGAGAACCGTTACGCCATTCGCGCTCAGGTTTCACAGTGGATTGCGAGTGATGACGTCCAGGTTGTACTGATCACTGGCGGCACCGGCTTTACCGCAGGCGACCAGGCGCCGGAAGCGCTGCTTCCGCTGTTCGATCGCGAAGTAGAAGGCTTCGGCGAAGTGTTCCGCATGCTCTCATTTGAAGAGATTGGCACCTCTACGCTCCAGTCCCGTGCCGTCGCGGGGGTAGCGAACAAGACGCTGATCTTCGCCATGCCGGGCTCGACCAAAGCCTGCCGCACCGCGTGGGAGAACATTATTGCCCCGCAGCTGGATGCCCGTACCCGTCCGTGTAATTTCCATCCCCATTTAAAGAAATAAGCTATGTCACAACTGACCCACATAAACGCCGCTGGCGAAGCGCATATGGTGGATGTCTCCGCCAAAGCCGAAACGGTGCGCGAGGCGCGTGCTGAAGCGTTCGTCACCATGCTGCCGGAGACGCTGGCGATGATTATCGACGGTAGCCATCACAAGGGTGATGTGTTTGCCACCGCCCGCATCGCCGGTATTCAGGCCGCTAAACGCACCTGGGACCTCATCCCGCTCTGCCATCCGCTGATGCTTAGCAAAGTGGAGGTAAATTTGCAGGCGCAGCCGGAGCATAACCGCGTGCGTATCGAGTCCCTGTGCCGCTTAACCGGGAAAACCGGTGTGGAGATGGAGGCGTTAACGGCAGCCTCCGTGGCGGCGCTGACCATCTACGACATGTGTAAAGCGGTGCAGAAAGATATGGTGATTGGCCCGGTGCGTCTGCTGGCAAAAAGCGGCGGCAAATCCGGTGATTTTAAGGTGGAAATCCATGATTAAGGTGCTCTTTTTTGCCCAGGTCCGTGAGCTGGTTAATACCGACAGCCTGACGCTGGACGGCTCTTTCGAAAACGTCGCCGCCCTGCGTGCGCATCTGGCGGCGAAAAGCGACCGCTGGGCGCTGGCGCTGGATGAAGGCAAACTGCTGGCCGCCGTGAATCAGACGCTGGTGGAGTTGACCCACCCGCTGGCTGATGGGGATGAAGTGGCCTTCTTCCCGCCGGTCACAGGGGGTTGAGATGACGGAAACCCGAATTCTGGTTGGCCATGAGCGTTTTAACGTGGGCACGGAATATGACTGGCTGACCGGGCGCGACGAAGACGGCGCGGTCGTGACCTTTACCGGGAAAGTGCGTAATCATAATCTCGGCGACAGCGTAAAAGCGCTGACGCTGGAGCACTATCCGGGAATGACCGAAAAATCGCTGGCGGCCATTGTCGAAGAGGCGCGAGGCCGCTGGCCGCTGGGGCGCGTTACGGTTATCCATCGCATCGGCGAAATGTGGCCCGGCGAAGAAATTGTGTTTGTCGGCGTCACCAGCGCCCATCGCGGGAGTGCTTTTGCGGCGGGGGAGTTCATCATGGATTACCTCAAAACTAAAGCGCCGTTCTGGAAGCGTGAAGCGACGCCGGAAGGTGAGCGCTGGGTGGAATCGCGGGACAGCGACAAACAGGCTGCCAGCCGCTGGTAACAGGTTTACGTGGATGTGTTAGTCTTAACGTGTGTGTTTACTTAATCAGGAGTGAATCATGGACCGATTTCCGCGTTCCGATTCGATAGTTCAGCAGACCCGTAGCGGGCTGCAAACCTACATGGCTCAGGTATATGGCTGGATGACGGTTGGCCTGCTGCTTACCGCGTTTATCGCGTGGTATGCGGCAAACACGCCTGAACTGATGATGTTTATCTTCTCCAGCAAAATCACCTTCTTTGGGCTGATTATTGCGCAACTGGCGCTGGTATTCGTGCTCTCCGGGCTGGTGCACAAGCTCAGCGCGGGCATGGCGACCACGCTGTTTATGCTCTATTCGGCGCTGACCGGGCTGACGCTCTCCAGTATTTTCATCGTTTACACCTACTCCTCCATCGCCAGCACCTTTGTGGTGACCGGCGGGATGTTCGGTGTGATGAGCCTGTACGGTTACACCACCAAACGTGACCTGAGCGGCTTCGGCAACATGCTGTTTATGGGGCTGATAGGGATTGTGCTGGCGTCGCTGGTGAACCTGTGGTTGAAGAGTGACGCGCTGATGTGGGCGGTGACCTATATCGGGGTGGTGATCTTCGTGGGCTTAACCGCCTACGACACCCAGAAACTGAAAAACATCGGTGAACAAATTGATGTTCGCGACAGTTCAAACCTGCGCAAATACTCGATTCTGGGCGCACTGACGCTTTATCTGGACTTCATCAACCTGTTCCTGATGCTGCTGCGTATTTTTGGCAACCGGCGTTAGTGAGGGTGGCGCTGTCTGATGCCCTCACCCTGACCCTCTCCCACAGGGCTGAGGGTTCCCCACAAATTAATGCGAGCACTGAGCAATCCCCTCGCCCCTCCGGGGAGAGGGTTAGGGTGAGGGGAACATACGGCGGTGGTGGTCATTCCGTTCACTTTATGTTCCTTGCTACTCTGTAACGACATGAACGGTGAACGTGCCAGG
>NZ_JADBPZ010000043.1:0-3203 GCF_014893445.1 Enterobacter cloacae complex sp. P29RS
CTGGCAGTTCCCTACTCTCACATGGGGAGACCCCACACTACCATCGGCGCTACGGCGTTTCACTTCTGAGTTCGGCATGGGGTCAGGTGGGACCACCGCGCTAAAGCCGCCAGGCAAATTCTGTTAATCTGTATCAGGCTGAAAATCGTGTCTGTCTCTCTTCGCCAAAACAGCTTCGGCGTTGTAAGGTTAAGCCTCACGGTTCATTAGTATCGGTTAGCTCAACGCATCGCTGCGCTTACACACCCGACCTATCAACGTCGTAGTCTTCAACGTTCCTTCAGGAGACTCAAGGTCTCAGGGAGAACTCATCTCGGGGCAAGTTTCGTGCTTAGATGCTTTCAGCACTTATCTCTTCCGCATTTAGCTACCGGGCAGTGCCATTGGCATGACAACCCGAACACCAGTGATGCGTCCACTCCGGTCCTCTCGTACTAGGAGCAGCCCCCCTCAATTCTCCAGCGCCCACGGCAGATAGGGACCGAACTGTCTCACGACGTTCTAAACCCAGCTCGCGTACCACTTTAAATGGCGAACAGCCATACCCTTGGGACCTACTTCAGCCCCAGGATGTGATGAGCCGACATCGAGGTGCCAAACACCGCCGTCGATATGAACTCTTGGGCGGTATCAGCCTGTTATCCCCGGAGTACCTTTTATCCGTTGAGCGATGGCCCTTCCATTCAGAACCACCGGATCACTATGACCTGCTTTCGCACCTGCTCGCGCCGTCACGCTCGCAGTCAAGCTGGCTTATGCCATTGCACTAACCTCCTGATGTCCGACCAGGATTAGCCAACCTTCGTGCTCCTCCGTTACTCTTTGGGAGGAGACCGCCCCAGTCAAACTACCCACCAGACACTGTCCGCAACCCGGATTACGGGTCTACGTTAGAACACCAGCCATTAAAGGGTGGTATTTCAAGGTTGGCTCCACGCAGACTGGCGTCCACGCTTCAAAGCCTCCCACCTATCCTACACATCAAGGACCAGTGTTCAGTGTCAAGCTATAGTAAAGGTTCACGGGGTCTTTCCGTCTTGCCGCGGGTACACTGCATCTTCACAGCGAGTTCAATTTCACTGAGTCTCGGGTGGAGACAGCCTGGCCATCATTACGCCATTCGTGCAGGTCGGAACTTACCCGACAAGGAATTTCGCTACCTTAGGACCGTTATAGTTACGGCCGCCGTTTACCGGGGCTTCGATCAAGAGCTTCGCGTTGCCGCTAACCCCATCAATTAACCTTCCGGCACCGGGCAGGCGTCACACCGTATACGTCCACTTTCGTGTTTGCACAGTGCTGTGTTTTTAATAAACAGTTGCAGCCAGCTGGTATCTTCGACTGATTTCAGCTCCGTCCGCAGGGACTTCACCTACATATCAGCGTGCCTTCTCCCGAAGTTACGGCACCATTTTGCCTAGTTCCTTCACCCGAGTTCTCTCAAGCGCCTTGGTATTCTCTACCTGACCACCTGTGTCGGTTTGGGGTACGATTTCGTGTTACCTGATGCTTAGAGGCTTTTCCTGGAAGCAGGGCATTTATCACTTCAGCACCGTAGTGCCTCGTCATCACACCTCAGCGTTAACAAGGTACCGGATTTACCTGGAACCTCCGCCTACATGCTTAAACCGGGACAACCGTCGCCCGGCTGACATAGCCTTCTCCGTCCCCCCTTCGCAGTAACACCAAGTACAGGAATATTAACCTGTTTCCCATCGACTACGCCTTTCGGCCTCGCCTTAGGGGTCGACTCACCCTGCCCCGATTAACGTTGGACAGGAACCCTTGGTCTTCCGGCGAGCGGGCTTTTCACCCGCTTTATCGTTACTTATGTCAGCATTCGCACTTCTGATACCTCCAGCACCCCTCACAGGACACCTTCAACGGCTTACAGAACGCTCCCCTACCCAACAACGCATAAGCGTCGCTGCCGCAGCTTCGGTGCATGGTTTAGCCCCGTTACATCTTCCGCGCAGGCCGACTCGACCAGTGAGCTATTACGCTTTCTTTAAATGATGGCTGCTTCTAAGCCAACATCCTGGCTGTCTGTGCCTTCCCACATCGTTTCCCACTTAACCATGACTTTGGGACCTTAGCTGGCGGTCTGGGTTGTTTCCCTCTTCACGACGGACGTTAGCACCCGCCGTGTGTCTCCCGTGATAACATTCTTCGGTATTCGTAGTTTGCATCGGGTTGGTAAGCCGGGATGGCCCCCTAGCCGAAACAGTGCTCTACCCCCGAAGATGAGTTCACGAGGCGCTACCTAAATAGCTTTCGGGGAGAACCAGCTATCTCCCGGTTTGATTGGCCTTTCACCCCCAGCCACAGGTCATCCGCTAATTTTTCAACATTAGTCGGTTCGGTCCTCCAGTTAGTGTTACCCAACCTTCAACCTGCCCATGGCTAGATCACCGGGTTTCGGGTCTATACCCTGCAACTTAACGCCCAGTTAAGACTCGGTTTCCCTTCGGCTCCCCTATACGGTTAACCTTGCTACAGAATATAAGTCGCTGACCCATTATACAAAAGGTACGCAGTCACCCCATAAAGAGGCTCCCACTGCTTGTACGTACACGGTTTCAGGTTCTTTTTCACTCCCCTCGCCGGGGTTCTTTTCGCCTTTCCCTCACGGTACTGGTTCACTATCGGTCAGTCAGGAGTATTTAGCCTTGGAGGATGGTCCCCCCATATTCAGACAGGATACCACGTGTCCCGCCCTACTCTTCGAGTTCACAGCATGTGTGTTTTCGTGTACGGGACTATCACCCTGTACCGTCGGACTTTCCAGACCGTTCCACTAACACACAAGCTGATTCAGACTCCGGGCTGCTCCCCGTTCGCTCGCCGCTACTGGGGGAATCTCGGTTGATTTCTTTTCCTCGGGGTACTTAGATGTTTCAGTTCCCCCGGTTCGCCTCGTTAACCTATGTATTCAGTTAACGATAGTGCAACGGATTGCACTGGGTTTCCCCATTCGGACATCGCCGGGTCAAAGGTTCATATCACCTCGCCGGCGCTTTTCGCAGATTAGCACGTCCTTCATCGCCTCTGACTGCCAGGGCATCCACCGTGTACGCTTAGTCGCTTAACCTCACAACCCGAAGATGTTTCACTTCTGATTGCGAAAATTTGAGAGACTCGAACACACATGAGCTGTGTGTCGTTTCAATTTTCAGCTTGATCCAGATTTTTAAAGAGCAAAT
>NZ_JADBPZ010000044.1:0-1711 GCF_014893445.1 Enterobacter cloacae complex sp. P29RS
CTACAAAGGCAGGTTCTTTAAGGTAAGGAGGTGATCCAACCGCAGGTTCCCCTACGGTTACCTTGTTACGACTTCACCCCAGTCATGAATCACAAAGTGGTAAGCGCCCTCCCGAAGGTTAAGCTACCTACTTCTTTTGCAACCCACTCCCATGGTGTGACGGGCGGTGTGTACAAGGCCCGGGAACGTATTCACCGTGGCATTCTGATCCACGATTACTAGCGATTCCGACTTCATGGAGTCGAGTTGCAGACTCCAATCCGGACTACGACGCACTTTATGAGGTCCGCTTGCTCTCGCGAGGTCGCTTCTCTTTGTATGCGCCATTGTAGCACGTGTGTAGCCCTACTCGTAAGGGCCATGATGACTTGACGTCATCCCCACCTTCCTCCAGTTTATCACTGGCAGTCTCCTTTGAGTTCCCGGCCGGACCGCTGGCAACAAAGGATAAGGGTTGCGCTCGTTGCGGGACTTAACCCAACATTTCACAACACGAGCTGACGACAGCCATGCAGCACCTGTCTCAGAGTTCCCGAAGGCACCAAAGCATCTCTGCTAAGTTCTCTGGATGTCAAGAGTAGGTAAGGTTCTTCGCGTTGCATCGAATTAAACCACATGCTCCACCGCTTGTGCGGGCCCCCGTCAATTCATTTGAGTTTTAACCTTGCGGCCGTACTCCCCAGGCGGTCGACTTAACGCGTTAGCTCCGGAAGCCACGCCTCAAGGGCACAACCTCCAAGTCGACATCGTTTACGGCGTGGACTACCAGGGTATCTAATCCTGTTTGCTCCCCACGCTTTCGCACCTGAGCGTCAGTCTTTGTCCAGGGGGCCGCCTTCGCCACCGGTATTCCTCCAGATCTCTACGCATTTCACCGCTACACCTGGAATTCTACCCCCCTCTACAAGACTCTAGCCTGCCAGTTTCGAATGCAGTTCCCAGGTTGAGCCCGGGGATTTCACATCCGACTTGACAGACCGCCTGCGTGCGCTTTACGCCCAGTAATTCCGATTAACGCTTGCACCCTCCGTATTACCGCGGCTGCTGGCACGGAGTTAGCCGGTGCTTCTTCTGCGGGTAACGTCAATCGACAGGGTTATTAACCCTGTCGCCTTCCTCCCCGCTGAAAGTACTTTACAACCCGAAGGCCTTCTTCATACACGCGGCATGGCTGCATCAGGCTTGCGCCCATTGTGCAATATTCCCCACTGCTGCCTCCCGTAGGAGTCTGGACCGTGTCTCAGTTCCAGTGTGGCTGGTCATCCTCTCAGACCAGCTAGGGATCGTCGCCTAGGTGAGCCGTTACCCCACCTACTAGCTAATCCCATCTGGGCACATCCGATGGCAAGAGGCCCGAAGGTCCCCCTCTTTGGTCTTGCGACGTTATGCGGTATTAGCTACCGTTTCCAGTAGTTATCCCCCTCCATCAGGCAGTTTCCCAGACATTACTCACCCGTCCGCCACTCGTCAGCGAAGCAGCAAGCTGCTTCCTGTTACCGTTCGACTTGCATGTGTTAGGCCTGCCGCCAGCGTTCAATCTGAGCCATGATCAAACTCTTCAATTTAAAAGTTTGATGCTCGTGAATTAAACTTCGTAATGAATTACGTGTTCACTCAGAGACTTGGTATTCATTTTTCGTCCGAGGACGTTAAGAATCCATGTCACTTTGAGTGCCCACACAGATTGTCTGATAAATTGTTAAAGAGCAGT
>NZ_JADBPZ010000045.1:0-1276 GCF_014893445.1 Enterobacter cloacae complex sp. P29RS
GGTATGAACCGGAAACATGGGTAACACTTTAGACCGGATACATGGGTAACAGTTATAACTGGCATAGAAGAGGAGACTCGCTATGCCCTGGACTGAGACCCGACCTATGCAACGCCTTGATTTTATCCGTGCCTGCCATGCAGGTACGGATTCTTTTTCTGCCCTCTGCCGTCTCTTCGGCATCAGTCGAAAAACCGGTTACAAATGGCTTCAGCGTTTTGACCCCTCTGACCTGTCATCTCTCTCTGACCGGTCGCGTGCTCCGCACTCCCACTCCCGGACAGTTCCTGATGATATCGCCGGGCAGCTTACGGCCCTGAGGCAAAAACACCCTGACTGGGGCCCCAAAAAACTGCGGATGTGGCTGCTCAATCATCACGTCGATTTTACCGTCCCCGCTGCCAGTACTATCGGCGATATCCTCAAGCGTGAAGGCCTGGTTCCGGATAAAAAGCGAAAACGCAGAACCCCGGGCAATCGCCAGCCCCTGACCATCATCAGTGAGAACAATCAGGTCTGGAGCGCTGATTTTAAAGGCAAGTTCAGGCTGCTGAGCCGGAAATACTGTCATCCCTTCACCCTCACCGACAATCACAGCCGGTATCTTCTGAGCTGCCGGGGAGCAGACCGGGAGAGCGAGCCCTTCGTCAGGCAGTGCCTGACGGATGCGTTCCTGGAGTACGGTCTGCCGGAAGTCCTGAGAACGGATAATGGTCAGCCTTTCGCAGGAACAGGTATCGCCGGGTTAAGTCGCCTTGCAGTCTGGCTGATAAAGCTGGGCATCAGACCGGAACGCATCAGAAAGGGGCATCCGGAAGAAAACGGCCGTCATGAGCGAATGCATCGTTCGCTGAAAAGTGCAGTAAAACAGGGCAACATATTTATGACGATGGAAGAACAACAGCGGTGGTTCAGTGGCTACCGGGAAGAGTTTAACTACGAAAGGCCACATGAAGCCCTGGCGGGTGCAACGCCCGGAACGGTATGGCAACCCTCAGGCCGGCACTGGGATGGCAGGGTTCCTGAATATGCTTATCCGGAAGGAGGTACGGTCTACAGGGTGAAATCAAGGGGGACACTCTATATGGGGAAAAAGGGGACGGTGTTCCTGAGTGAAGCGCTGACTGATGAGTACATCATGCTGGAAGAACAAGATGATGGCCTGGAGGCCATCATCTTTAATGGAATAACGCTTGCGTACTACGACCGAAAAACCCAGAGTGTGCTCCGGATAGACTGAAAAGTGTTACCTATGTTCCCGGTCTGATCTGTTACC
>NZ_JADBPZ010000046.1:0-965 GCF_014893445.1 Enterobacter cloacae complex sp. P29RS
CAGATCGATAACGCACCAGAAGAAAAAGCTCGTGGTATCACCATCAACACCTCTCACGTTGAGTATGACACCCCGACTCGCCACTACGCACACGTAGACTGCCCAGGCCACGCCGACTATGTTAAAAACATGATCACCGGTGCTGCGCAGATGGACGGCGCGATCCTGGTTGTTGCTGCGACTGACGGCCCTATGCCTCAGACTCGTGAGCACATCCTGCTGGGTCGTCAGGTAGGCGTTCCTTTCATCATCGTGTTCCTGAACAAATGCGACATGGTTGATGACGAAGAGCTGCTGGAACTGGTAGAGATGGAAGTTCGTGAACTGCTGTCTCAGTACGATTTCCCAGGCGACGATACTCCAATCGTTCGTGGTTCCGCGCTGAAAGCGCTGGAAGGCGACGCAGAGTGGGAAGCGAAAATCATCGAACTGGCTGGCTTCCTGGATTCTTACATCCCAGAACCAGAGCGTGCGATTGACAAGCCATTCCTGCTGCCAATCGAAGACGTATTCTCCATCTCCGGTCGTGGTACCGTTGTTACCGGTCGTGTAGAGCGCGGTATCATCAAAGTTGGTGAAGAAGTTGAAATCGTTGGTATCAAAGAGACTGCGAAGTCTACCTGTACTGGCGTTGAAATGTTCCGCAAACTGCTGGACGAAGGCCGTGCTGGTGAGAACGTTGGTGTTCTGCTGCGTGGTATCAAACGTGAAGAAATCGAACGTGGTCAGGTTCTGGCGAAGCCAGGCTCAATCAAGCCACACACCAAGTTCGAATCTGAAGTGTACATTCTGTCCAAAGACGAAGGCGGCCGTCATACTCCGTTCTTCAAAGGCTACCGTCCACAGTTCTACTTCCGTACAACTGACGTGACCGGTACCATCGAACTGCCAGAAGGCGTAGAGATGGTAATGCCAGGCGACAACATCAAGATGGTTGTGACTCTGATCCACCCAATCGCGATGGA
>NZ_JADBPZ010000047.1:0-597 GCF_014893445.1 Enterobacter cloacae complex sp. P29RS
AAAACCTGCGAGCTGGCCTGCAAGGATTATAAAGACCTGACCCCGGACGTCAGCTTCCGTCGTATTTATGAATACGCAGGCGGCGACTGGCAGGAGGATAACGGCGTCTGGCATCAGAACGTCTTCGCCTATTACCTGTCGATTGCCTGCAACCACTGCGAAGATCCGGCCTGCACCAAGGTCTGCCCGAGCGGGGCAATGCACAAGCGAGACGACGGTTTTGTGGTGGTGGACGAGGATGTCTGCATCGGCTGTCGCTACTGCCACATGGCCTGCCCGTACGGCGCGCCGCAGTATAACGCGGCTAAAGGCCACATGACCAAGTGCGACGGCTGCCACAGCCGCGTGGCGGACGGCAAAAAGCCCATCTGCGTCGAGTCCTGCCCGCTGCGCGCGCTGGACTTTGGCCCGATTGAAGAGCTGCGCAAAAAACACGGCCAGCTTGCTGCGGTCGCGCCGCTGCCGTCTGCGCACTTCACGAAGCCGAGTATTGTGATTAAACCTAACGCCAACAGCCGTCCGACGGGTGACACCACCGGCTACCTGGCAAACCCGAAGGAGGTGTGAGATGGGAAGTGGATGGCATGAATGGCCGCT
>NZ_JADBPZ010000048.1:0-487 GCF_014893445.1 Enterobacter cloacae complex sp. P29RS
TGAGAGACTCGAACACACATGAGCTGTGTGTCGTTTCAATTTTCAGCTTGATCCAGATTTTTAAAGAGCAAAACTTCGCAGTGCACCTTTTCAGGTTCACTCTGAAGTTTTCTTGAGTTCGCAGTAAAGGATGGTGGAGCTATGCGGGATCGAACCGCAGACCTCCTGCGTGCAAGGCAGGCGCTCTCCCAGCTGAGCTATAGCCCCATCGTAGTTATCTCTCTACCGGTAATTTTTGTTGAGGCAAGGCGTGGTGACACGAAGCATACTCAGGTATGTGAGTGTCGCCGCAACGCAGCATCAGCAAAAATTTGGTAGGCCTGAGTGGACTTGAACCACCGACCTCACCCTTATCAGGGGTGCGCTCTAACCACCTGAGCTACAAGCCTGCAGAGATTTTTTACTGCTGTTTTTCATCAGACAATCTGTGTGAGCACTGCAAAGGCAGGTTCTTTAAGGTAAGGAGGTGATCCAACCGCAGGTTCCC
>NZ_JADBPZ010000049.1:0-336 GCF_014893445.1 Enterobacter cloacae complex sp. P29RS
AAATTTGAGAGACTCGAACACACATGAGCTGTGTGTCGTTTCAATTTTCAGCTTGATCCAGATTTTTAAAGAGCAAATATCTCAAACATGACTCGCAAGTCAGTTTTGAGATATGACGGCAGGTGACTTTCACTCACGAACCAGCAAGTGGCGTCCCCTAGGGGATTCGAACCCCTGTTACCGCCGTGAAAGGGCGGTGTCCTGGGCCTCTAGACGAAGGGGACGTACAGTCTCAATCGCAAGACGCCTTGCTATTTACTTTTCATCAGACAATCTGTGTGAGCACTACAAAGGCAGGTTCTTTAAGGTAAGGAGGTGATCCAACCGCAGGTTCCC
>NZ_JADBPZ010000050.1:0-235 GCF_014893445.1 Enterobacter cloacae complex sp. P29RS
GGCCGGGGCGAGGCGCAGGGATGCGCCGAGAGGGCGGCTTTACAGGGACGTTGCCTCCGCCCGTACCCGATAAGCCGGAAGGAATAAGCCGAGGGCACCGCGAAGCGGCGATTTACCGCCGGGAGCCCGGGTCGCCAGGGTGGTGGCGACTGAGCCACCCTGGCACGTTCACCGGTCATGTCGTTACAGAGTAGCAAGGAACATAAAGTGAACGGAATGACCACCACCGCCGTAT